>NZ_JANQDJ010000088.1:0-117276 GCF_029891685.1 Umezakia ovalisporum Ak1311
AAAGCACTAACAACAAAAGTATTAGCTTGTTGACTACTATGTTTCAATCCCGCGAGGGGGTTTCATTGATTTGAGAGTTGTGTAGGGACGTATTGCAATACGTCCCTACTAATGTTTGTTTCAATCCCGCGAGGGGGTTTCATTGATGAGTAAGGAGTTATGAGTAAGAAGTAATCTGGAAGTGCTGAACCTAGGTATTTGCCAAAACCGGAAAGGTAATGTACGGGCATTCCTAGCTCTAAAGCATACACCAGGGCATCACCAGTTATTTGTGGATTGCCCATTAATACTACTTGTTCTACGGTTTGAGCGGGAACGGACTTTTTCTCCCAACCACCATCTTCTTGTTTTAAGGCTACCTTAAAGGCTTCAGCAGCTTTACTGAGAACAGCATCGGGCTGAGTTACATACAGAATGGACATAATTTAAACCTCAAGACGTAATTTTTTGATTTCTTTGGGTAAACAAATTTTCTGCAAGCTGCAATGTACACACTTTTTGGGATGGTCTATGGGTGGAGGTATTTTCCCTGTAATGGTAGCCCGTGCAGCTTGAATTGCTTGTTCTGTAGCTTGTCGCAATGCAGGTGTAAAATTTACCCGTTGCCGGCGACGGTTAGCATGGTAAAAAATCTCTCCATAGGGAATAATGTTTCCAGTGCGTTCTTCCAGGGACAAAGCAGCACCACAAAGTTGAAAATGGTCGTTGAGATAGTTGCCCATGGGTCCCTTTTTGAATTCCACAGGAATTAGTTGGTTATGTTTTTCTTCCACCGCATCAATGACACCGTTAATCATCAGGCGATGGGACCACACCCACTGATGTTGATAAACCACCTTATCACCTTCTAAGGTCTTACCTTCGTTATCAACATGGCGGTGCAGATGGCGACCAATGATGATATGTTCATTGTCAGCATTTTCCCCAAGTTGGTATTCCAGAAAAAAACGACGGTGGCAATATTCCCAAGCATTTAGATAAGCTAGGGGGAGATAGGATTGTTCGTTCATTTAATATGAACCTCAGTGTTGCTTTGAATGAGGTTTCTTGAAAGTTTGATTTTTGTGAGTTGGAGTTACTAGTTGGGTTTGTCCCATTCCCATGGTGGTTTTTCGTCCCACACCGGCAAAAAAGGCGAAATTGGCTAAAACAGTTGCAACTCTGGCAGTTTCATAGCTACTAAATCGGTAATTTACCCAACCTTGCGCTCCAATTTCTGGACCTCCTTCCATTTTCAGTGCATGGGTTTTCAGTTCATAAGCTGTCACTAAAGCATTCCATTGACAATTAGCAAAATGATATTGTTCCGGCGCAAAAATATTCCACCGTCGCAGTAGAGAGTTAAAGACTAATTCCGGTAAGGGAAAAGTCTGTACATTTTTGTCTTGTTTAAAGCTAGTAGGTGATAAAAAATGTAATTCAATATCATTGAAAACCTGGGGAGGATTAGATAACAATACATAATCGGCTGCACCGGCTAATTCATGTGTCCCTGGAAGTGTGTACATATTACGAATAACAAAGGGAAAATTAGCTAGTGATAAAGTTTGGTTTTCTAACTGTTCAAAACCCTGGATTAAAGGTTCAATTAAACTTCCATCTAATAAGCAAATGCGAAAATAGAAATAATCCCCTAAACGCACCCCGCTTCGACGGCGGTTTCCTAACAATCTGGAAATGGCTAATGGTGAATTTTGACTGGCATGAATGGCTTGAGCTATGGATGGATTTGCTATTGTTAACCAATTGAAAACTACGGCGTGTAATGCACGAGATAAAGTAGGAGGAATATCCCCCACATCCGCAGCTGCTAGTTCTACAACAATTGAATGTAATGTGGTAAATTTATGCTGTGGCAACAAGACTTCTTGCTCCATAAAATACTTTTGTTGGTAGATAAAATTGGTCTGGTAATTGTTGATATTTTTCGGTGGTTAATGTGGAATTGCTGTCAATGTTTCTGGAACAGCGTGGTAAATGTGCTGATGCTGATGTTAAGCAAAGACTCACCGGCACCATTGACAAACTCAGAGACTGCGGGATTAAGATGGATAGCAGTACTCACAGCCCTTATAAATTAGTTGAATCAAACTTTCCCCTACTGCTGTCTACTGGACAGCGACAAGCCTTAGGGATGGCTGCATATTTGCTTTCTGGTATGGGTTTTTCAGATCAAGGTAGTCAAATTCAAGGCATCGGTAAGTTAACAGAGTCGGATGTTCCAGAACTTCTTAGGGTTGATGTTGGTTCTGCATCCACTACTCATTGGCTATCCTGGGATTTTCTTACATTAAAAACTCGCCATCGCACAAGGGGGGAATTATCTAATTATCAACCCTGTGGCAAGGATGAAAAAGTTATTTACCGAGATCCTCAAGGAAAATACTGTGATATTGAGGCAACTATAGATTGTTGGTTTTAGTTTCGTCAGAGGATTTTGAAGTATGGGGGAGGTGGCGAAATTTTAACTCCCCACATATTAGCAGATGAAATTAAAAAAGAGTATAAAAAAATCTGGGAAAAATTATCAGCCTCTGAAAATAAGGATAATTCCTAAAGGTGACGGGAATTTTGAATAATAAGCATGTCCACTGTGTAGGGAACTGAATTAATGGCAATTCTCTTAAAAGGTCTAAATTTTTACCTAGGCTTGGTTTTTGGCACAGGGGAATGGCAAACTGTACATTTTTATACAGGTTTTTTGAAGTTAGGAAAGTTGTTTAATATGGAACCAAGTTATTTATGGAATAGTAAATTATGTCTTATAGCATGAATGATGGGTTGAAAGTAGCTAGCATAGCTACCAATGATATTAGTAACTGGTTAAAAACCCTACCCGAAACTATTGAAATAGTTAATGTTGAAAGTAATCCATTGTTTCAAAAACGCGATATTGATTTAATTTGGAGAACTGAAAATCAAGAAATTTTGATAGAAATTAAAGGCGATCGCTACCACAAAACTGGAAATTTTTTCTTTGAGACCTACAGTAACCGAGAAAGGCAAACTCCGGGATGCTTTATGTATACAGAAGCACATTTTATATTTTACTACTTTATAGTAAAAAAAACTTTGTATGAGCTACCAATGCCGTTAACACGGGAGTGGTTTGTCAAAAATATTAACCGCTTTCGAGAACGTTCTACAACAACACCGATATTTAACGGTGGCTGTTATACAACGGTTGGCAGATTAGTTCCCATTAATGACGTAATGAAGGAAGTGGAAGGAGTAACAAAAATAAACCTATGACTTAAACAACGCACATTTTTCTGGTGTGGGAAAATTAGCAACAAAAGCTACAGCTTTTAGCTAGTAGTTTTAGCTAATATTTGAATTTGGGTTCTAGACAGCAGTGGGGGGATAGTAACTTTTTTGGTATAATTTTACTTGAATTTTAAATATTCTCGCAATATTGTCACAATGAGGTTTAAAGATTGGGCAAGTAAGGTGTTGGTAATTTCTCTGATGTTAACTGCTATGGTGTTTGTATTATCTCTAGGGAAAATTACAGACAAAACCAGTAACACAATTACCCCTCCTGCCAATGTTAACAGCATAACTACTGACTGGAGTCAATATCCACAAGCAAAATTACAATCAGCAAATATTTTAGTAGAAAATAAATCAACAGTAGATTTACAGACTGCTCCAGTTACAAATAATGAAAATTCTCAAAGATACAGAACTACTGAGGCTTTTAGTAGGTATAAACCCAACTATGAAATTGCGGCTGTGGACCCCACTAATTATGGAGAGCGATATTCTCAGGATGTTAACGGCTTGCCGGTGAACAATCAAGCTATTATTGTTCTCCATGAAACCAGTAATTCTGCTTCTAGTGCTGTTAATTTTTTTCAAACACCCCACGAAGATGAGAGTCTACAAGTGAGTTATCACGCCATAGTTGGGAGGGATGGCACAATTATTTATTTAGTTCCCCCAGATAAACGGGCTTTTGGTGCTGGTAATTCGGTTTTTGATGGTCCCAACGGTCCGGAAACTGTGAAAACTAATCCTGATTTGGCTGCTTCTGTGAATAATTTTGCTTATCACGTTTCTTTGGAAACACCCCGTGATGCTTGGGGTAAGAATCTTCTCAAGTCTCATAGCGGTTATACAGAAGTTCAATATAATTCCCTGGCCTGGTTAATTGCTCAAAGTCAAGTCCCAGACTATCGCATTACCACCCATGCAGCTGTGGATCGTTCTGGACAAAGAGCTGACCCTATCAGTTTTGATGAAGATAAATTTTTGCGCTTGCTCCATGGCTATCGCGAATTGACTCCCACTTATCAGTCTAGGAATTAAAATCTTTTTCCCTGATGAAGCTGTAAATTTGCTGAGTTGCCAAGCCATGGCGTAGAGTGGAGGGTAGGGTGTCAAAGGAAAAAATCTGTCTATCTAGTTGCACTTGGAGGTTAATCAGGGGGTCGCTACCAGAAGAAATTAGAAATTCTAACTTTTGCACATAAGGCGAAGTTACCAAATGGTCAAGTATGGGAAAAATTGCTTGCAGGTAAGGATGGTCATGTTGCTGATACCAATCACTAGCAGCGACGTTTGCTTGGTCAAACCCTAAGTGTACTGTTAAAGATGGGTGAGTAAACAAGGCTAACCCCAGGGGGCGGGCTTCTTCTTGTAAAAGTAAATGATTATTTTTTGCTAAAAGCCGCAAGTTCTCTAAACGTTCATAGCGTTGGGCAACTGATTGCGGGTCATCTTGCCAGTGAATTGCCACTGTGATTAAATAAGTTTGTAACAGCATATGACCTAGCTTTTGGGCTTTAGTGGCTAGGTAGTAAGAGTTGTAATCGTTAGCTTCAATTAACAATGGCAAGCGGTCAACTACTTCTAAACCGTAACCTTTAACTCCGGCGATTTTGCGGGGGTTGTTGGTGATGAGGCGAATTTTTTTAATCCCTAAGTCCATAAGCATTTGCGCCCCCATACCATAATCCCGCAGGTCGGCGGGAAAACCCAGGCGCTCATTTGCTTCTACTGTATCCAGTCCCATGTCTTGCAAGGAATAGGCTTTGAGTTTATTAATTAACCCTATTCCCCGCCCTTCTTGGCGGAGATAAACTACTACACCTTGACCAGCGCTTTCAATCATTTTTAATGCGGCTACTAACTGCATTCGACAGTCACAACGCAAGGAACCCAAAGCGTCACCTGTTAAGCATTCTGAGTGCATCCGCACCATTACAGGTTCATCTTTAAAATTATCTGGGTTACCCTTGACAATGGCTACGTGTTCTGTATTATCTACGGTGTGACGATAGGCATAGATATCAAACTGACCGAACTGGCTGGGTAGTTTAGTAACGACTTCACGATAAATTAAGCGGTCATGTTGTAGGCGATAACTAATTAAATCGGCAATGCTGACAATTTTGAGGTTGTGATTTTTTGCATAGTCAATTAATTCGGGCAAACGCGCCATTGAACCATCAGGGTTTTGAATTTCACAAATCACCCCGGCTGGGTATAGCCCTGCTAGTCGAGATAAATCAACAGATGCTTCTGTATGTCCTGCCCGTTTTAGTACACCTCCCGCCTTAGCCCGAATGGGAAAAATGTGACCAGGACGACGTAAATCTGTGGGTTTTGTCCCTGGGTTCAAGGTAACTTGGATGGTACGGGCGCGGTCTTCGGCTGAAATACCAGTGGTTACACCTAGTTCTGGGCTAGCATCAATACTAACAGTAAAAGCAGTTTGGTTGGTATCTGTGATGTTAGTCACCATTAATGGTAAATCTAATTCATCCAAGCGATGGCCTGTCATGGCTAGACAAATTAACCCTCTAGCTTGCACCGCCATGAAATTAATCATATCCGGTGTGGCAAATTGGGCAGCACAAATCAAGTCCCCTTCGTTTTCTCTATTTTCATCATCTACCACCACAACGGCTCGGCCTGCTTTCAAGTCTGCCAAAGCAGCATCAATGGAATCAAATTTAAAGTTAGGAGGTAAGGAGACACCACTATCAATTTTTTCTTTTTTGTCAGGGGTGACATCCGTGGGGTTTTCCCCATTTAAGGGGGTAGAGTGAGACTGTCCCGTAGGCTTAGGCTTTGACACAGAAAATTACTAGCTACCAAAAAGTAAATTTTTTTAACAATTTCTTATTTTAAATTGTAGCTCGTTTAACAGAGGATGAGCAATTTTTTGATTTGACCAATAATCAATCACCAATGACCAAGGGCAGTGTAGAATCTAGCCACAACCGATGATAAAAACAAAAAATCGCTTTTGAAGTACCTGTGGGATGACTAGTGTATTGTGCCCCTGGTATTTTTGGCCTGATATTTGATAATTGACAACCAAATTAACTGAAAACGCATAAGGATTTGATAATTATGAGTAATTTTAGACGCGTACCTGTGGGAATTGTTGGCGCGTCAGGCTATGGGGGAGTACAACTAGTAAGATTACTGTTGGAACATCCAGAAGTGGAACTAGTTTATTTAGGCGGTGATGGTAGTGCAGGTAAATCCTTTGGTGAACTGTATCCGCACTTAGCTCATTTAGTTGAGCTGCAAGTAGAACCAGTGGATCCAGAGGTTATTGCTCACCGTTGTGAAGTGGTTTTCCTTTCTCTACCCAATGGTCTGGCTTGGGAAATTGCCCCAAAATTATGTGCAAAAGGATGTAAAGTCCTGGATTTAAGCGCAGATTATCGATTCAACAACTTAACAACATATACAGACTGGTATGGCATTAAAAGAAGCGATGGCCACATTGCCGCTACAGCAGTATATGGATTACCGGAATTGTACCGCGATCGCATTGCCGAAGCCCAGTTAATTGGCTGTCCTGGGTGTTACCCCACCGCCAGCCTGTTAGCGCTTTCACCCTTGCTCAAACAAGGCTTAATTGTCCCAGCCAGCGCTATTATTGATGCCAAATCTGGAACATCCGGTGGTGGACGACAGGGGAAAGTGAACTTATTGTTGGCTGAGGCTGATAACTCCCTAGGGGCCTACGGTGTTGTGCGTCACCGTCACACCCCAGAAATTGAGCAAATTTGTAGTGATTTAGCAGGTCATGAAGTGACGGTGCAATTTACCCCCCATCTTGTGCCAATGGTGCGGGGAATTTTATCTACAGTATATGCCACACTCCGGGATCCTGGATTAGTGCGAGATGATTTAATTACCATTTATAACGCTTTTTATCGCAATGCTCCCTGGGTGAAAATTTGCGAAAGTGGCATTTATCCCCAAACTAAATGGGCGTGTGGTAGCAATCTTTGTTACATAGGGGTGGAAGTTGACCCCCGTACAGGGCGAGTAATTGTCATGTCAGCAATTGACAACCTGATTAAGGGACAAGCAGGCCAAGCAATACAGTGCTTGAACTTGATGATGGCTTGGGATGAAACCTTGGGATTGCCTAAATTAGGTTTTTATCCTTAATGGGGCATTGGGGAGCAGGGAAAGCTAACTCCCTTCCCCAATCCTACCTCTTACTTAGGACCTAACCCCACTGTGGCAGCATAAACAGCGCGATGGCCTAACTCATGTTCAATACGCAGTAGTCGATTATACTTTGCCACTCGTTCACTACGACACAAGGAACCTGTTTTAATTTGACCAGCCCGGGTGGCTACAGCCAAATCAGCAATGGTAGTATCTTCTGTTTCTCCAGACCTATGGCTAATGACTGACCTAAAACCATTACGAGTTGCCAAGTTAATGGTTTCTAGAGTTTCTGTTAGTGAACCAATTTGATTTAGCTTAATTAAAATAGAGTTACCTGCTTTTTGCTCAATGCCTCTTTGTAGGCGAGTAGCATTAGTAACAAACAAATCATCCCCCACCAACTGCACAGAAGAACCCAGCTTTTCGGTGAGCAGTTCCCAGCTTTGCCAATCCTCCTCATGCAAGCCATCTTCAATAGACACAATGGGATATTGGTCAACTAACTGACTGAGGTAATCAATAAATTCACTGGGGGTGTGGGGTTTACCATCATAAACATACTGCCCATCTTGGTAAAACTCACTTGCAGCTACATCTAGGGCTAGAGCTACCTGTTCACCAGGCTTGTAACCGGCTTGTTGAATAGCAGCTACAAGTAATTCCAAGGCTACTTGATTGGACTCTAGGTTAGGGGCAAAACCACCTTCATCTCCAACGCCAGTTAATAAACCCTTTTCGTCTAACACCTTGCTCAAGGTTCCGAAGACCTCCGCACCCCAACGCAAGGCTTCTTTAAAAGAAGGTGCTCCCACGGGAACAATCATAAACTCTTGAAAATCCACGTTATTGGCGGCGTGTGCGCCTCCGTTAATGACATTCATTAAGGGTACTGGCAATAAATTCGCCAAAGGTCCGCCCAAATAGCGATATAAGGGAACATCCAAAGCAGCCGCACCGGCTTTAGCAGCTGCTAAAGAAACCGACAAAATTGCATTAGCACCCAAGTTAGATTTATTTCCAGAACCATCCAGAGCAATCATTGTCCGGTCTAACAGTTCCTGGTTGAGGGCATCAAAACCTAATAACTTTGGTGCAATTACTTCATTGACATTCTGTACCGCCTTGAGTACACCTTTACCTCCATAGCGGGTTTTGTCTCCATCCCGAAGTTCATGGGCTTCAAAAGTACCCGTTGATGCACCACTAGGAACCTGGGCTAGGCCTATGACGTTGTTGGCTAAATGTACTTCTGCTTCTACTGTTGGTCTACCTCGTGAGTCGAGAATTTCACGGGCAACAACGGCCTCAATGGCAGTGTCCAGAAATTTAGTCATTGGTGTTTCGCTCTTTGTATCTATGGTATTCAAAGGTCAAGACCTCACAGTTTAGCGATAACCCTATGGGTTTATCGATAACCCAATCGTTAGTTTATGTGTTTCTGGGGCTAAATTCACTCAGATTAAAGAAGATTTCCCACCCCAGGGGTGATGATTTCTAATGGCTCTTTTAAAGGAGAGCTTCTCCCTAGGGTAATTCTTATTTCTGGGACGGCTCGGTTCATGACAGTTTTGAACAACAACAGCAAGGCTAGCTACAGGGGGATAACTTAACTTACCAATGAATTAGCCTGTGGGAATTTTAACTTGGTTTGTTATGTGGGTAAAGTACCTAATTGTATTAATTGAAAATTTTTAGCTGTAAGGTTAATTTTATTAAACTGGGGAGATATGGTAACTACTAATTAATGAAGTTTTATTGATTTTAAGATGGTTCTTTATGTGGGTCAAGTATCTGAGGGATTTTGCTATCTGTGGGGTTTGTAAATTGCTGATACTATATGAAGGAGATAATGAAACCAAAGGTGAATATGCGATTACTACACACAATGCTGCGGGTAGGGAACCTAGATGAGTCTTTAAAGTTTTACTGCGACATCCTGGGAATGAAATTATTGCGGAAAAAGGATTATCCAGGGGGAGAATTTACTTTGGCTTTCATCGGCTATGGTGATGAAAGTGAAAATACTGTTATAGAATTAACTTATAACTGGGGCGTAGAAAAATACAATTTGGGCAATGCTTACGGTCATATTGCCCTTGGTGTTGATGATATTTACAGTACTTGCGAAGAAATTAAAAAGCTGGGGGGGAAGGTAACGCGGGAACCAGGACCTATGAAACACGGTTCCACGGTAATTGCTTTTGTGGAAGATCCAGATGGATATAAAGTTGAACTGATTCAAACAAATAAGTCGTAATTTGTAAACACCAGCTACCGGATTTTTCAAGGAGGTGGGGGAATGTGGGGAATATATTTAATTTGTATTTATTTATGTTCACTGTTGACTGTTGACTGTTGACTGTCCAAGTTGTACATCTGTGATACAAAATTTGAGCAATTAATGACTCTATTCTTAATAGACAATGAACTTTATCTGGGTAAAACGCAAAAATTGTAAATTTTTATTGCAGGATTCAACACTTCTGATGTTAACCTAATTCCCTGTTCCCTGTTCCCTGTTCCCTATAAAAAAGCTTAAAAAAAGAATATGACCTTATCAGCACAAAGCCGACTGCAATTCACTCCAGATTTAAATATTTGCCGGATACTCAATGGTATGTGGCAAGTTTCTGGTGGACACGGGCGCATCAATACTCAAGGTGCTATTGAGAATATGTTTCAATATGTAGATGCAGGTTTTACCACTTGGGATTTAGCAGACCATTATGGACCGGCAGAAGATTTTATTGGTGAGTTTCGTCGTCAAGTCACTGAGACCCGTGGTGAAGAAGCTTTAAATAATATCCAAGCTTTTACCAAATGGGTTCCTCGTCCGGGAAAAATGACTAAACAACTGGTGGAGGAAAATATTAATATTTCTTTAAAAAGGATGAATGTACCATCCTTGGATTTAATGCAGTTTCATTGGTGGGAATATCGGGATAAAAATTATCTAGATGCCCTAAAGTATATGGCAGAACTGCAAACAGAAGGCAAGATAAAGCATTTAGCTTTGACTAATTTTGATACAGAACACTTGAAAATTATTATTGATGCGGGAATTAAGATAGTTTCTAATCAAGTACAATTTTCTTTAGTGGATCTCCGTCCCTTAGTAAATATGGTGCCTTTTTGTCAACACCATGATATAAAGCTGTTTACTTACGGTTCGGTGTGCGGTGGTTTGTTATCAGAGAAATATTTAGGTAAACCGGAACCGCGAGCTAATGAATTAGCTACGGTAAGTTTAAAAAAATATAAAAACATGGTGGATGCTTGGGGTAGTTGGCGATTGTTTCAGGAGTTGCTTTCTATACTTAAGCAAATTGCTGACCGCTACGGGGTAAGTATTTCTAATGTCGCAGTGCGTTACATCTTAGACCAACCAACTGTGGGGGGTGTAATAGTAGGGGCAAGACTGAGTATATCTCAACATATAGAGGACAATGGCAAAATATTTAGTTTTACATTAGATAAAGAAGATAGGGATAGCATTAATTCTATATGCGGTCAGTCACGGGATTTATATCAAATAATTGGTGACTGTGGGGACGAATATCGGCGTTAACTCAAATCAACAGGAGCAGTTTATCCTATGCAACCTACCACTACTGCCAAAACCAGTCTTGTAGCCGGAAATTTGCGTGGTGTTCATCATATTGCTCTCAATGTTCAGGATATGCAGGCTTCACGTCACTTTTACGGTAATGTTTTAGGTTTGCATGAACTTACAGGTTCTGAAGTACCAGCCACTTTAGTAGAACTTGTCAATACAGGGAAAGTTGCTAACTTCGTAACTCCCGATGGTACGGTTCTAGACTTGTTTTGGGAACCAGAACTATCACCACCAGACCAAAATCCTGAAAAAACTTTTACCAGAGCATACCATTTAGCCTTTGATATAGACCCACGCTTATTTGACACAGCTGTAGCTGTACTCAAAGAAAATAACATAGCCATTGCCCATGGCCCGGTCAGTCGCCCTACTGGTAAAGGCGTATACTTTTATGACCCGGATGGCTTTATGTTGGAGATTCGTTGTAATCCTCAGTAATTTGTAATCAGCAATTATTAAGCTTCCCCGGTTTTGTAAACCGGGTATTTCTCAGGATTTCATAAACGAATTATCTCAGGCTGAGTTAAACAGGCCCTAGGGAATATATTTCCACAAAAAAACTGCCCTAACTGCGGGATTCACTAATGATGAGATGAACGAAATATATGATTGTGTTCTGGATGATATAAACGCGATCGCCCTTGTGCTGGTAAAAGTGCTGGACTAATGACGTATAGTGTGGTGCGAACTAAGTTTTGTTGATGAGTAGATTGTGCCATTTGGTTCAGGGGAACAACGATGATTTTTTCATCAGGCCATCCGATGCGATGGCAAATGGCTACGGGGGTTTCTGGTGGGTAGTGTTCTAAAAGTTGTTCTTGGGCGTTGTCAATGTGACGCGCACTGAGATAAAGACAAAGACTAGCCTGATGTGCGGCGAGGGTAGCTAATTCTTCTTTAGCTGGGACTTTTGTCCGCCCGCTGATGCGGGTGAGAATAATGGTTTGCACTAAGCCGGGGACAGTCAATTCTATTTTCAGTTTCGCAGCTGCGGCTTGAAAGGCGCTAATACCAGGGATAAGCTCAAAGGGAATATTTGCATCTGCTAAAAGTTGCATTTGCTCATGGACAGCACTGTAAAGACTGGGATCCCCAGAATGAAGACGAACCACAGATTTGTGCGATCGCACTCTTGCAACCATCAGTGTTAGAATTTCTTCTAAAGTTTTATTGGCAGTGGGAATAATTTCTGCATCTTGGCGACATAAATCCACAATTTCTGGTGGGATTAAGGAGTCAGCAAATAAAATTACATCTGCAACAGTTAGTAATTTTTGGGCTTTAACTGTTAGTAAATCAGGATCTCCGGGGCCTGCTCCTACAATATAAACTGTTGCAGGCAGAATATTTTGACCATGTTTCATACAGAATTTGGGTTGTAATTTAAGTAGTTTTCTAGAAATATAAATTCTGGAAAAGTCTCTAGGGGGATTTTTCCAGTTACTTTCCGGATCAAGCCTTTATTGCTAGTAGAAATGAATGGTAGATGCACCCTGGTTAAGCCCTAGAGTATTCTCTAGGGCATTTTTTTCCGGTTGGGTATTCAAAACCAGTTAATTTCCTCTCATTTCTGCATCGGCTGTTGATGGAGGAACTACATCGGGTAAAGGGCGTTTAAGTATGTATAGCCATGTCAAAAGCGCTAATCCCACAAAAATACTGATTAAGCTAACAACTTGTGCAGCGCGCAATGGCCCAAGCATTAAGCTATCAATGCGAAAGCTTTCAATCTGCAAGCGACCTAAGCTATAAGCTACTAGATATACTAAAAATATGGTGCCTAGGGGCAACCGGGGCTTACCAGATAAATCCCGCCAAAATAAAATCATTAGCAAGGTAAATACAAGTAAATTCCACACTGATTCGTACAGGAATGTGGGATGGAAGTATTCAAAATTAGCCAAGGCTGGAGGACGGTTTTCTGGTGGAATATATAGCCGCCAAGGTAAATTAGTGGGACGACCAAAAGCTTCGGAGTTAAAGAAATTTCCCCAACGTCCAATTGCTTGCCCTAAAATCAGCGCAGGTGCAACTAAATCAGCTAGTTGCCAAAAAGATATTTGCTTGACTTTGGCAAAAATTAAAGCTGCTAGAATACCACCAATAATCGCTCCATGAATAGCAATTCCGCCTTGCCAAATAGCAATGATTCGCTCTGGATGCTGGGAGTATTCTGACCATTGAAACAAAACATAATAGAGCCGTGCGGCGGGAATAGCGCCAATAACTAGCCAAATTGATAAATCACTGATTAACTCTGGGTTAACACAACGGCATTTAGCTAGATACTGGGAAAGGGTAACACCGATTAATACTGCTGTGGCAATTAACAAGCCATACCAACGGAGACTAATTGGACCTATATCCACGATCACTGGGCCTGGAGAAGTGAATTCAAACCCTAAGGGCAGAACAGTTAAAATATCCAATACCATAGAAAAATACCTATTTAACTAAATTTACGGGGGTTATAGTTAGTGAGCTTGACTTTTACCCAGGCTAAAGCCATGGTAGGCAAGGTTTACGATATGAATTATTCAAAGCCAAAAACAGACTTGACGGGGAATAAATTCTCCTGGGGCTAACCCCCATCAATGGAATTTAGGGGCTATCTCGCCGCAGTTAATTTGGTGTAGGACTCAATATCACCTCCTTGGGGGTATATTAATACGAGGTAAGATTTATAGTAAAGTTTCTAGAGGAAATATTTGGCAATCCCTTATCTATGTTACTGACTAACCAAAGAGCGGTTGATATTGTTAAAGCAAATTTAACCGGAACTAGGGGCAAGGAATGGAAGCTGGGGAATTGGGTAGGGGAAATTAATCATACTCACTACTCAATGCCTTATACTGACATAAGTAGCTTTGATACATCTAAAATTTTGTGATTGCTATTTATCCGGGCAGCTTTGATCCCATTACTTTAGGTCATCTTGATATCATTGAGCGTGGTAGTCGGCTGTTTGAGCAGGTGATTGTAGCTGTGTTACGAAATCCTCAAAAAATACCACTGTTTACTGTACAGGAAAGACTAGACCAAATTCGCCTTACTACTCAACATCTTTCTAATGTGGAAGTGGACGGTTTTGATGGTCTGACGGTGAATTATGCTCAAAAACGACACGCCCAGGTTTTATTGCGGGGTTTACGGGCAATTTCGGACTTTGAAGTAGAGTTACAAATGGCTCATACTAACAAGACAATTTCTACTCAAATAGAAACAGTTTTTTTAGCCACATCAAATGAGTATAGTTTTTTAAGTAGTAGTGTGGTAAAAGAGATTGCAAGGTTTGGCGGATCTATTGACCATCTTGTTCCCCAACAAATTGCCCAAGATATATACAAATGCTACAACCACACCTCTCCAATGGCCAACCCAACGACAACGGAAGTTATACCTCCTTTGACGAACATCCCAACCGAACGGGAAATGTAGATATTTTGGAGGAACTCAATCGTTTAGAGGATTTAATTCTCTATGGGTTTCGTATACCTTTGACCGGAAGGACTCTGGTCAATGAAGACAAGCTGATAGAACAAATTGACTTTATTCGCATTTCGTTACCAGAGGTTTTTCATGAAGCCGCTGCCATCCTACAACAAAAGGATGAGATTTTGCTGGAAGCTGAGGAATATGGACAGCGAATTGTTGAAGTAGCCCAAGGGAAACGAGCCCAAATTTTAGCTGAAAGTGATATTTTCAAAGAGGCGGAAAAAGAAGCTGAAGAGTTACGGATCAAGGTTCAGCAAGAGTGTGACGCAATAATGCAAGCAACTCTGGCGGAAATTGAACACAAGCGGCTGATTTGTCAACAAGAATTAGATGAATTGCGACAAACCGCCATAGCTCAAGCTCAAGATATTGAAAATGGGGCTGATGAATACGCTGACACTGTTCTTGAAGGTATCGAACAAGATTTAAAGGATATGTTACGTATTATTACGAATGGGCGGCAACAATTACGCCAGGAATCGTCACAAAGGGGTGATTCTAAGTTTATTCATAACAAATAGTTGATTATCTGAGTAGGTACAAGAGCGGGCAAAATGCCCACCCCACAAAAGTTTTATCATGATCCGTACCTCAGATTCCTCCAAGGTGCTGCAAATGTATCAGGAGTGGCTGGTTGCTGTGAACCGTCAAAAAGCATCGACGTTCTAGGTCGGTGAGTATGTCAAAGGGTGTAGGTGAAATCATCTACCAACATTCCTGGAACTAGACTACCTCCTAATTGGCGATGTTCATAAGTGCCAACTTCAGGGATAAATTCCTGGAAATTAGTGAGTTGTATGAGGTTGTCTCCCCAGAAGCGATAGAGGCTTTCGTCAAAGCGTAAGTTTTCGATGGGGGCAATGATTTCACCGTTTTCTACCCAAAAGCAAGCATAACGGGTCATACCTGTAATTCTGCCGGTGGGGTTATCGCTCCAGTTTAAGTAGTGCAGATTGGATATATATAGTCCTGTGTCTAAACTGGGCAAAATTTGCTCAAAATCTAAGTTCCCTGGACTAATTTCCGGGGCACGTAATGTTTCGGAACTGTTGGCACCGTTGCAGGTTTTGCCATATTCTTTAGCTGTGCGAGAATTTACTAATGTATTGACTAAAATTCCTTGTGTAATTACAGGTAATTCTGGGGCTACCATTTCTCCCCATTCATTAAATCGTGGTACAAAGCCTTGTTGAAAGTTTTCCTTTAAACTAAATTTGGGCGAAAGTTGTTTTTCTTGGCGGGATAGCAACGCAAAAGCGCTGTTTCCTTGTTGTAAATCAGCTTCACTTACGGCTGACCAAGAAAGCATACCCAATAAATCCGCAAGGGCTGGGGGTGCAAAATAAGTTTTATACTTTCCCCTGGTTAATTGTTTAACTGGACGAGAAAGTAATTGCAGTTGTTGTTTGGCTTCGTTAATTTTGGCAATGTAAGCTGTCTCATCCCAATGACTACCTGCAAATATGCCTTTAACCGCTTGTCCACAATGATTAAAGAGTGAGTAATCTAAGGTAAAGGTATCTGTTGCAAACCAGTGTTTTTGACCTTGAGAATCACCATAACCCTTAATGACCACTCCACCGGCATACATACCAGTAAAATCTAATTCAGCGACCATTTCTAATATTGTTGGTATCACTGATGTTGTTGCTAATAGTTGACCCGGATTGACTTCTCGACTGGTATTGTTTCCTGATGGCAAAACTAAGTAGGGGTCAATTGGTAATAAAGTAAGTTCTTCCCTGAGTTCGAGTAAAGCTGTGTATGCTATTTGCCAATCTATATCCCAGTTTCCAGTCAAAGGAAACACGCGAAAACCACTGCGTTGATCTGCCATTAAAGTCAATTCTAGGGAACCATCAGCAACTAAACCTGTTTGTCGGACTTTGGCATGATTGAAACGAGTAAATTGGCTTTGTTCGCTGCTAAGTCTAATGGTAAACTCTTCAGTTGGTGTTTTTTTGGTAATTAGAGTTTCTATTAGGTGATTAAAGTTGGTTTCTAAAGTAGACAATTCAGCAAGTTTCATCATTAAAAATCGGTAGCAATGACTAATTATTTACCCTGTGTACCGTTCGTCACCCTAAGGGTAGCCCAAGGGCTAATGACTAAAGACCTCAACATTAGCAAATAGACAAACAGGTGAACCGTGTCCTACCCAAATAGCTTGATTGGGTTCTCCTTTGCCACACATAGCTGTACCATACATTTCCCAGTTATCTGCATTGCCTACTTGGGTGAGGCTGTGCCAAAATTCTGGGGTGGTGGCGCGATAGTTGGGGTTACGTAGGGTTTGAGTGAGTTTACCATTTTCAATTAATTTGGCGTATTCACAACCAAACTGAAATTTATAACGACGGTCATCTATCGACCAAGACCGATTAGATTCCATGTAAACGCCATGTTCTATATTGGCAACCATTTCTTCTAGAGAGGTGTTTCCTGGCTCTAAATTTAAGTTAGCCATGCGGTCAATAGGCGGACGATTCCAGGAGCAAGCACGGGCACAAGCTACACCGCACACACCTGATCTGGCTTGACTCTCTAAACTGCCTAAACCCCTTTGTAGTATTCCTTCTTTAATTACATATTCTCGTGTTGCTACTGCCCCTGTGTCATCAAAACTGTAGCTGGCAAATTGACCGGGTACAGTGGGGTCAAAGGTAATGTTCATGAGGGAGGAACCGTAGGGTAGTTTACCAAAGTCGCTGATTGTGACAAAGCTACCGCCGGCGTAGTTGCGCTCATCTCCCAAAATCCGGTCAATTTCTAGAGGATGTCCTACACTTTCGTGAATTTGGAGCATCATTTGATCTGGTGCTAACATTAAATTGGTGGAGGTGTTGGGACATTCTGGAGCTGTTAAAAGTTCCACCGCTTGTTCGCCAATTTGCTGCACCCGGTGCCATAATTGGTCTTGTTTTAATAGTTCCCATCCACCTTGATAGCAATGTGCTTGCCATCCGTTGTTGCTGCGTTGTTGGACGATTGCACCATCTTGAGCTATGGCTCCATAATGAGTTCCTAAAGAGATGATTTTTTGATACACTTGTGAGCCGTTGGTGCTGACAAACCAACTTTCTCTCTCAGTAGTGGTGGCGCTGGCTGTGGTTTGAACGATTTTGTGATCAACCTTGAGTTTTTCGCAGATGCGTACTAGCAGGTGGTTGATTTCTCCGGGAGTTAAGGCATCTAATGGTTGCAAGTGGGGAGAGTAGTATTCACCCACGACTTTGGGGCGTTCAGTTTCTTTGAAGGGATATATCCACCATTGACCGGCTGTTATTGCTTGTTGATAAGCTGCTTGGGCTGCTGCTTGTAGTGATGGCAATTCCAAAGAATTTGTCGCTGCATAACCGAGACAACCATTAACTAAAACTTCCAGCATTGCCCCCATGGTGGAAGTTTTGCCATTGATTTGGGGTAGACCATCTCGAACACGACGGGTAGAGCAATTTTCTTTGACGGCTCTAATACCAATCCAATCAGCTGGAATATCGAAAGTAGTGACAGCTAGTGAAAGTTCAGACCACATATTCAGAGTTAAATTATTATTTATAGTACAAAATTACGTATTAATCAAGTTGTATTTTCCTGGAATCAGATCCCTAATTTTTGAAAAAATTGGGGGGATCGTTTCACTTTTTTAAAGAAGAAGATTAATTTATTTTTCGCTGGTTTTAGAAACAGCTGGGGATATGTCATCTGAATCTGTGATTGCTTGATTAGCATCGGAACTTACAGCCAATTTGTAAATGGGGGATTGTTGTTCATTTAACAATTTTGGCTGTAAATAAAGATTTTCCACCAGCACACCTATTCCAGCTACCCAAGGGGGAACGATCACAGCGCCAACAATGCCTAAAACTTGTGTTCCTCCCAGTACGGCTAAAAGTTGATACAAGGGATGGACTCGCACTGAAGAACCTACTAGCAAGGGATCAAGTAGATAGGTTTCTAGATTTTGAATCATGAGAAATAACAGCAGTACCCATACAAAAGTCAAGTCACCTTGAGGAATGGCCACAATTAACGCCGGAATTGCTCCTAATACTGGTCCGACAAAGGGAATTAAGTTTGTAAACCCTGCAATTACCCCCAAGGCTAAGGCAAATTCTGATAGTCCTAAAATTCTCAAGCCTATGGTGATGACAAAACCTAAAATAGCGGAAACTAAAACTCGCCCTTGAATATATCCCCCCATACGGCGAGAAATGGGTATAACCTGGTGGGCGAGACGTTGTTCCCAGGGTTGGGGAAACAAGCTCACCAAACCTTTAATTAAATTTTTACTTCCAGCTACCATATAGGCTGACATCACCAATGCCAAAATCAAATTGACTACCCCGCCAATGAAGCCACGAGTAAAGCCGAAGGAACGGACAAGGAGCTGTTGACTGGAACGAAATAACCAATTAGTTACGGATTGCAGGTCAAAAAATTGTTCTACTAATTCTATTTGAGTGATTCCCAATCGCAAAGCGAGATTTTCTGCTGCTTGCAGTAAGTTATCTAAATAAATTGGCAGTCTACTCGCTAATCGCTGAATTTGCTCAGAAACAGATGGCCCAATAATTAAACCTAAGCCAATTAAACCAGAAATGAGGGTGATATAGACCAGTATTACTCCTAGCCAACGGGGAAGACGCAATTTTTCCGCAGCATTAACTAAAGGCGCGATGGCTGCTGCTAAGACCACGGAAATCATTAAAGTTACCAATAAGTTACGTAATTGCCAGAGTAAGACCACTACAAAGAAAGTGCCTACAATTAGCCAGAGGTCAAATAAGGATATGGACTTACGCTGTTTATTAGTCATTTTGCTCATTGCTCATTAGTGAATAATCAACAGTCATCAGTCATAATTTAGTTACGATGCCAGCGAGTACCATCGCGACTATCAATTAATGTAATACCTTGTCCTTGTAGTTGATCACGGATGCGATCGCTTTCGCCAAAGTTCTTGGCTTGACGGGCTGCTTGGCGTTGTTGAATTAAGTTCTCGATTTCGCCATCACTTAAACCTTGGGTGGTGGCCATTGTGGATTCTGGCTGGGCTACTAAACCAAAAACCTCTGCCAGCATCACTAAAGTGTGCCACTGTTTTTGTAGTTCAGCTGCGGGTGTTAGGGATTTTCCTTGATGGACAATAATATTTCCTTCCCGACGCAGTTCTTTAGCTAATTCAAATAACACTGCTAACCCACCAGGAAAATTAAAGTCTTCATTGACTGCTGCTTGAAAACGCTGAATGTAGATATCAGAACTTAAACTTTTTTCGCTTTGTAGTTCCCAGCCCAGTTTTTCACCATATTCATAGCCAAACAGTAAACCTTCTTTGAGGGTGTGCCAACCGTTGGTTGCAGCGGCGATGGCTTCATCGGTAAAGTCAATTGGTTTGCGATATTGGGCCATGAGGACAAATAAGCGAAGGGCCATTGGCTCAACGCCAGTGTTGAGCAAGTCGCGAATGGTGATAAAGTTGCCCAAGGATTTAGACATTTTTTCACCATCAACTTTGACCATGCCGTTATGTAGCCAGTAACAAGCTAGGGGCTTACCGGTAACTGCTTCAGATTGGGCAATTTCATTTTCATGGTGGGGGAAAATTAAGTCAGCACCACCAGCATGAATGTCTATTGTTTCACCCAAGCGATGGCGCACCATTGCCGAGCATTCAATGTGCCATCCTGGACGACCAGGGCCCCAGGGTGATTGCCAAGACGGTTCTCCTGGTTTGGCGGCTTTCCATAAGGCAAAATCAAGGGGGTCTTTCTTTTTGTGATATTCTGGGTCTGTTGTTTGTACGGGATTACCCCCGGCACTGTACTTTGTGCGATCGCCTGCACCTGCTTGCATATCTTCTAACTTACGCCCAGAAAGCTTGCCATAATCATCAAACTGGCGCACTGAGTAGTAAACATCCCCCTCTGCTGGATAAGCAAAACCTTTATTTTCCAACTCATGAATTAATCGTTGAATACCATTCATGAAGTGAGTCGCACGGGGATATTCATCGGCTTTTTTGATTCCCAGGCGATCCATGTCCTCGAAATAGGCGTTAATATAGCGTTCAGCCACTGCTTCCATCGATGAATGTTCTTCCCGCGCTCGCTTGAGAATTTTGTCATCAACATCGGTAAAATTTTGGATGTAGCGCACTTCATAACCCATAAACTGGAGGTAGCGACGAACTACATCCCAAACCATACAAGCTCTGGCATGACCCAAATGGCAGTAATCATACACCGTCACACCGCAGGAGTACATTTTCACTTTGCCTGGTTCTACTGTTGTCAAAGGTTCTTGACGACGGGTGAGAGTGTTGTAAAGAGTTAGGGTCATAACACAGTAATGATCAAATCTGGAGATAGGTAATAATAAGGGAAAACAGCTGCAATAACAGCCCATCATCCTTATGCTAGTACGCCAAGGTGAAAATAAACCATACCTACTCAAAAAATCAAACCTTGACGTAATCGTAATTACCAATTACCAATTACTTAGTTTTAGATATTTAATCACACCGCTATGCAATCAGTAGTTAGTTCCAAATTTACAGGAATGGATGCGCCTAAACAAGGACTGCCAGTGACGATTATTACTGGTTTTCTTGGTAGTGGAAAAACAACTTTATTAAATCATATCCTCAATAATCAACAAGGTTTAAAAACTGCTGTTTTAGTGAATGAATTTGGGGAAATTGGCATTGATAACGAGCTAATTGTTTCCACCGAAGAAAATATGGTGGCTCTGAGTAACGGTTGTATTTGCTGCACTATCAATAATGATTTAGTAGATGCGGTTTATCAAGTTTTAGAACGTCAACCAAATATAGATTATTTGGTTGTAGAAACCACAGGATTGGCAGACCCGTTACCAGTGGCTTTAACGTTTCTGGGTACAGAATTACGAGATTTAACTCGTCTCGATTCGATTATTACTGTGGTAGATGCTGCTAATTATAGCCTGGATTTATTTAATTCTCAGGCGGCATATAGTCAAATTGCCTATGGTGACATCATTATACTCAATAAGGCAGATTTGGTTGATGAGGCTGCTTTGAATGACTTGGAACGCAAAATTAATGAAGTCAAAGAAGGTGTAAGAATTATCCGCACCGAGCGCTCACAAGTTCCATTGCCTTTAATTCTCAGCGTGGGTCTATGTACATCTGACAAGTATTTCCATGTAGATAAACATGATCATGATGACCACCACCATGACCACTCACAATGTGAACAGGACCATGATCATCATTCCCACCATTTAGAAAATGATGGTTTTACGTCTATATCTTTCCAAAGTGACAAGCCTTTTGCCATTAGAAAGTTTCAGAATTTTTTAGATAATCAATTACCCGCAAATATTTTCCGGGCAAAGGGAATTATCTGGTTTGAAGAAAGTCGGAGTCGTCATATTTTCCACCTTTGCGGTAAACGTTTTACCATAGAGGATGATGAATGGAAAGGTACGCCGAAAACTCAGTTGGTGCTGATTGGTCAAGATTTGGATCGTGACACTTTGATGACTCAGTTAGAAAATTGTGTTTCTGTCTCTTCGTAGAAGTTGAGGTGAACAAATTTCCCTGGTGATAGGCCAAGGGGTGTATATTGATTTTGCCAGTTTAAAAAGTTGCATTAATCACAGTTAGTTCCTCCGGTGGAGGAAATCAGGGAATAAATTCCCTGTATCATAGCTGAAGTCGGTTTGACAGAGGGTGGTTGTTTTACCTTGGTCTTCCGAGGGTTGTCACATATATGACGGCTTCATCGGCAGGTATGCCTAAAATTTCGTTTACTTGGTCGTCAAAGAAGCCACCAATACCACTGACACCTAGACCTAAATGAGTTGCGGCTAAATTTAACCTCTGTCCTAAATGTCCAGCATCCATGTGTAAATAACGGTAAACGCGATCGCCGTACTGAGCTATGGCTGATTTAAGGTCAGCTGTATGGAAAAGGACGGCGGCAGCATCCCTACCTAGATGTTGTCCCAGGCAGAGAAAGTGTAACTCTGTGCGGAAGTTTTTAAAGCGAATTTGTCTTAATTCTTGGGCTTTGGGGGCGTAATAGTAACAGCCTGACTCTAGTCCTTTTACGGAACTGACAGCAATAAATGTTTCAATTAAACTTAAATCAAAGTAGTCTGGGGAACTATCTAAACTTTGGTGCAGGTAATTCTGTGGTTGATAAGTGAAATCAAGTAAGCTTTTGAGTTCATCGCAGGTTAAAGCTTCACCACTGTAGGCCCGGGTGGAACGTCTCTTGTACATGGTGTTTTCCAAATCTGAGAGTTTTAAACCCCAGTCAATGGGGGCGGTGGCTGTGGGAATTTTTAAACAGAAAGAAAAATTGTATTTATCTTCCCAGGTTTTTTGTGGCTTAACTTTTGGTAAGTTCACTTTACCAGTGACATCTGGGGGAATTTGGGTATGAATATGAAAATATTTCAGCAGTTGACCATCGGGGATGAGGGGATAGTTGGTTTCACAAGCAGAAGGCAAAGCTGTACATCCCAATGGTAGATTTTGTTGGATATCCAATAAGTCTGCTAGAGGTAGAACTGCCAGGGTTCCTTCTTGTTCGGAATCAATATAAAGTAGATCATTGACTGCTTGATCCACAAAACCGCCAATTAAATGGGGGCGATAGTCGTTCATGGCTGCAGCTAACTCGATATTGCCTAGCAAATGTCCTGCATCTAGGCAGATGCGGCGGTAGGCTCTGTCTTCATATCGCCATGCTGAACGATAAAAAACCCCGGTAATGATTATTGCTAATTGGGTATTTTCAATGGCTGGATGCCAAAAACAAGCTGACTGTAAAGCTGGCCAAACATCACTTTCCCAATAATGCATCAGTGAGTGAGTGCGACATTGGTAATTATACAGTCCGGGTGGTAATAATGGCGTACCACGGGATACTACATAAACTTCTGCTGGATATAACCCCCCGGCACTGGGGGCAGCTCGTAAATATATAGTGCTCCCCATGGATGGCATTCTGGCTGTGAGTCCATAACTGCGAAATAGTAGGCGAGATAGTCTTTGCCACCATTGAGCCTCAGGATTATTAGCAAATCTTTCTGATGTTTGTTGAATATGGGGTTTGAGGTCGAAAGTTGAGCCTATTTTGTACTCTTTAAATGGTACTGGTTGTTTAGCCCAGTCTAAACCTTGAGATTTAGCGGCCAAAGTCTCAGGATCGTATTTAGTGCGTTCGTGGTAGTGTTGAGCGATGGATTCGTGTATTTCTGGCATATTAATTTAAATACTGTTAGCTTTCTATTTTTGATCTTGGCATTCATCAGCCTCATTATTTCGTGTTAATTAGTACAAAGTTTTAATTAAGGTTCCCCGGTTTAGAAGACCGAGGATTTCTGAAGAGTCCATAAACGAACTTTCTTAGGCTGACTTAAACAGCCTCTACCGATTCCACCAATATCAATTTTTAAGTTTGTTAATTAATCGACAGAAGTTGATTTTAGTGTCTCTGCTAACAGAGGCCCACGAGTTCGCCGCCAACCCATGAAGCTATAGATCCCAGCAGCCATAACCAACAATATGGGACTGTAGACCATAGACCAAATACCTAATTTCAACACTGTCATCATTAAAGTAGCCAATGAGTTGGTAGAGTTGTTCCAAGTTCCTTGAATTTGGGAAGCTATACCAGGCTGGGGACTGCTACTAGATACTGCTGCTTCTAAGTTGAGGGTAATGGTGGAGTACGCAACTTGATTTTGTAAATTCTTTAATTGGGCATCAATTTGTTCTATGGATTGTCGGATGTTACTGAGTTCCTGAGAAACATTTAACACATCTTTGATAGAACCTGACCGATCCATGATTTTTTGCAAATTAGCTTCTGTCCTGCGGAGGTTATTTAATCTGGCTTGAAAATCTACTAGGCGATCGCCTACATCTTCTGCGGTAATATGACGATGACTAACAGTACCTAATTTAGCTAAATTTTTGAGGGTAACTTCCAAGAAATTTTGTGGAACTCGCAGTGTGATGGACGCAGTGTGTCGCCTATTATCACCTGTGGGCTGACGTTCGTTTAAGGCGATTAAATCGCCTTGCTGTTGATTAATAATTCGGGAAACAGATTCAATACTCTCACCTACAGAATCCACAATTACCGTCATTGCGGCTTTTTTAATCAGTTGGGAACGGGGGCGCTCAACTGGTGCAGGCTGGGGTTGTTGAGCTGAAATTTCGCTGATTATGGGTGCTGGTGCTTGATTTGCCAAGTTATCCCTTGAAGGCAATGGCTGATTTAATGATGGTTGCACGGAGGAAGCGCAACTGGTAAATATCACCCCTCCTAGTAAGACAGTGACTAAGACAGCAGATTTTTGTGGTGATTTTATTGAAATATGCATAATCTACCCTAAATCGATAAAACTAGTCTCAGTATGGCTGGAGAAAAGCTGAAAGTTGGGATGGTTGCAATTTATGTAACAGGGGTTATTGGGCAATTCTTTTTATGGTCTGTTTGTTAGCTCAAGAAAAAGCTTATCATTGTGCTGTATTGTTTTGGCATGGTTGCGTTTTCAGTGGCCATGTGTTTTACCCATACATCCAAGAGTCCTGAAGAAGTGCAAGGAATTGACCAAGGAACTAGATAGTTGTCTTTGTTGCTATCCCGGCGGCATGGGGTGGGAAACTGTAGTTTATGGTACAATCGAAAGCCTGCTATTTAATAAGAATGCTGCTGACAGGAGATGCATATGGCCCGGATGTATTATGACGAAGATGCCAATTTAGACTTTTTGGCCGGAAAAACTATTGCCATTATTGGCTATGGTTCCCAAGGTCATGCCCACGCTCTTAATTTAAAAGATAGTGGTTTAAATGTGATTGTGGGACTATATCCGGGTAGTAAGTCAGCAGCAAAGGCCGAAGCAGCTGGTCTAACCGTGAAACCTGTGGCGGATGCTGCTAAGGCTGCTGATTTCATCATGATTTTATTACCTGATGAAGTCCAAAAGACAGTTTACAAAAACGAAATTGAACCAAATTTAAAAGCAGGTAATGTTCTTGCCTTTGCTCACGGGTTTAATATTCATTTTGGGCAAGTTGTACCACCTGCTAATGTAGATGTGGTGATGGTAGCACCCAAAGGCCCCGGACATTTGGTGCGTCGGACATATGAACAAGGACAAGGCGTACCTGCACTGTTTGCAGTTTATCAAAATGCTAGTGGTCAGGCGCGCGATCGGGCCATGGCATACGCTCGAGGTATCGGTGGTACTCGCGCCGGTATTTTAGAAACAACTTTCCGGGAAGAAACCGAAACAGATTTGTTTGGCGAACAAGCAGTATTGTGCGGCGGTTTAAGTGCCTTAATTAAAGCTGGATTTGAAACTTTAGTAGAAGCTGGTTATCAACCAGAATTGGCTTATTTTGAGTGTCTCCACGAAGTAAAATTGATTGTGGACTTGGTTGTGGAAGGTGGACTAGCGCAAATGCGGGACAGTATTTCTAACACAGCTGAGTATGGTGATTACACCCGTGGACCCCGGGTTGTAAATGAGAACACTAAAGCAGAAATGAAAAAGATTCTCAGCGAAATTCAATCTGGGCAATTTGCGCGGGAATTTGTATTAGAAAATCAAGCCGGTAAACCAGGATTTACTGCTATGCGTCGTCAAGAAGCCGAGCATCCCATTGAGGAAGTTGGTAAAGACTTACGCGCCATGTTTAGCTGGTTAAAGAAAGTCTGAAGTACTCCAACTAAGCTGAACTTCCTCGGCTTGACATACTCACCGACGTAGAACGTCGGTGACTCCTGACAGATCACAGCCTCACTGGCTATTCTTCATTGGCCTGATGTTGCCAAGGCTGGACGATGGTGAATCCACGGGTTTGCAGCTTCTAGTTGGGCGGCTAGGGAAATTAAAGTGCTTTCTGCCCCAGGTTTGCCAATTAGCTGTACACTTATGGGTAAACCATTACTATCAAAACCTACGGGAAGTGCGATGGCTGGTTGTCCGGTGGCGTTAGCAACAGGACAAGGTGCTACCCAACGGACAATTTTTTGGAATGTTTCTTCTGGACTCAAACTAGCCCATTCTCCGGTGCGGATGGGTGAGTGCAGATAAACTGGTAATACCAACACATCTACGGTGTCGAAAAAGGCTACAATCCGCCTGGATACGATTTGCATTTGGGCAAGGGCGCAGAGATATTCAGCTACGGAACCTATACGTGAGAACAGGAAACGATTAACTGGATCTAATGCTTCAGCGGGGATTCCGGCAGCGGCTACCGCACTTTGTCATACCGTTTGAAAAGGTGCTACTAAGGCACTGAAATCCGGGCATTTCTCTTCTACTGTGTGACCCAGTTGTGCTAATAATTTGACTGTTTCCATCACCCCCTGGTGACAGTTAGCGTCGGCTGCTCCCAAAGGAAAAATATTGGTACTAAAGGCAATTCGCAAGTTACCAAGTTTTGCTGTGGTCGCCGCCAGAAATGAAGGTTCAGGGTCGGGTAACCAGTAAGGATCACCAGTGAAGTAGCCAGACATAACATCTAAAAGGGCAGCTGCATCAGCCACAGTACGCCCAATAGGCCCATTAGTGGCAATTCCACCCACAGGACTACCCACTGGTGCATGAGTCACTCTACCCCGTGATGGTTTGATTCCAACTAAATGACAGCAAGCTGCAGGTCCCCGAATAGAACCGCCCCCATCAGAACCCTGAGCTAGGGCACATAGTCCGGCTGCTAGAGCCGATGCTGCGCCACCACTGGAACCGCCGCAAGTGTATTCTAAGTTCCAGGGATTTCTAGCTGGGGCGAATCCTCTAGGTTCAGTGTAAGGAAATGAACCTAATTCTGAAGTAGCAGTTTTACCGAGGATGATCAAGCCAGCTTGTTTAATTAAAGTTACTACTCCATCATCATAGTTGGGGATATTATGTAACAACATGGAGTTACCGTAGGTACAAGGTATACCTGCTACAGAATTGAGGTCTTTAATGGAAATGGGGACACCGAACAATGGTGGTAGTTCTGAGGTGGTTGTCATTACTTCCATTTTAGCTTTAGCATCCGCGATGGCTAATTCTGCTGTAACCGTAAAGTAACTTCCTAGTTGGGGGTTCAATTGCTGAATTCGGTCTAAATATAATTCCACCAACTCTAACGGCGACACTTCCCGATGACGAATTAACCTTGCTAATTCTATTGCTGGGGTAAAAGCTAAATCAGTTTTATTCATAAATTAATTGATGAGCAATTTTGTCTTTTGCAGAAATTTTTATCCAAGATGTTTACTTTCGTCTGATTACCGTAAATACTGTATTGTATATATTCTTAAATTTGTCAATCAATCACCAGACATAATTTCAATAAGCACGGTTAAACTGGTACTGTAATCATTAACCTACTGCATAGTTATCTTAATTGTTTTCCATGAACATTGAACAAATACCCAAGGGATATTTATGTCTAACCTAGAAAAAATTGTTCATGAACTGTTGCAACTTATTCTTGATTTGAAGTTAAGTCTTGGCAATTCCCAAGAAATTATGCAGCAAGTTGTGGCAATAAATCATATTCAGGAGCAATTACGGAATGTGCAACAAATTCTTAATCAAGAATTTAGATTTACTAAAGGTAAAAATTCTTCAATTTATACGCTTCCTCGTCTTGGCACAATAGGGAGCTTGTTTGTGACTAATATTTATGGAGTCAATACAGATAGTAATGCTAGAGTAAAATATATCACAGCGAAATTTAGCAATCCAGACACAGAAATATCAATTAATGACTTACAGTTAAAAATTGATGCTTGGATTGAATGGGGTGATCTCCTTCATGTTATATCCGCAGATATTTTAGGTAACTCAAAATTAGTGGGTCAATTAAATTATGATCATAACCATACCAACTTACCTGCTCAAGTGCAAAAAGTTAGTGAAAGTTTAAATATTAACCTAGCCTTGACAGGGCCAGAAATTTTACAGCAGCAACTCCAGGATATCAGGAATACTCAAGCAGAAGCTTTGCAGGTAAAAGAAAAATTAAATTATATTTTTTACACTATTAAGAGTAATCCTAATTTGTTCACAATTCTCCTGGGTGTATCATGTTTTTGTGGTCAATCTGGTTTCAGCTTGGAATGGTTTGATGATGATCAAGAATTAATTATATCTAGTGATAATAAATTTCACGAATTAACGGATATTCTCGACGAATGTGAAAAATTACAGAAAACCATTGACCATTTAATTGCCAAAATCCACACCTTGACGGAACAAGGAGAACAATCGCTGATAAGTTTTGTCAATCTGGCACAAGAAACAGTCATTAATCATAAAGAAACAATCATAGCAAGGCTAACAAAAGAAAAACTATTTCGTCCTGCTGTAATCATAATGTCAAGTTTAGTAGTCTTGATTTTTAGCGGATGGATAGTTAAAAACAAAGTTCCATATTTTCAAGAAATAATATTTAGTGTCAATCAGGAAGAAATTGCAGTTGCTAACTTTAAAGCTGCTCTCAAACTTGGTTTAGAAGCTTCTTCTTTAGTGAAAAACCCGCCCCATTCTCTCATGGTCTGGGAAAAGGCAGAAATTAAATGGGAAGAAGCAATAGAGTTACTATCTAGCATTCCTGAAGGAACATCTGTTTATACTCCAGCAACTAATAGATTAATTCGCTACCGTCTGAATGGTATTGCTATTAATAAAAGAGCTATGAAAGAAAAGAAAGCACAAGAAGATTTTCAACTAGCTGGAAAATTGGCAGCAGAAGCTACCTCTTTTGCTAAAAATTCACGCCAATTAAGCTCCAAGTTCAAGGAAGCAAAATACAAATGGCAACAAGCAATTAGTTTATTAGAAAATATTCCTAAAAGTACATCTATTTATCAACAAGCTCAAGAAATACTGCCTGATTATCAAATTAACTATGCCGAGGTTAAGTTGATGATCAAAAATTACAAATAACTCTTAAGATTAGCAGTTACACAAATTGGCGATGAAATCTGATTTAGGTAACACAAGTTGCTCCCTCTTAAGTGAGGCTATAGAGGGAGATTGGAGTTTAATAGTTAAATTTTGCTACACCTTTGTCCGGTCTGTCAAAATCTCGTAACCTGTTTCGGTCACCAAGACTGTATGCTCAAACTGGGCTGATAGTGAATTATCTACGGTGACAGCTGTCCATCTGTCAGATAATATCCTGGTGTGCTTAGAACCTGCATTCAAAATTGGTTCAATGGCTAAGGTCATTCCTGCACGAAGTTTCACATTTGGCATCTCGCGGGTGCGGTAGTTGAAAACTGAAGGTTCTTCGTGTAGATTACGGCCAACACCATGTCCGGTAAATTCTTCTACTACACTAAAACCATTGGCTTTTACATGGTCTTCTATTGCTCCAGCAATGTCAAGCAAATAAGCACCTTCTTTGACTTGTTCAATACCTTTAAAAAGAGCTTCTTCAGCTACGCGAATCAGTTTAGCTGCATCTGCGGTAACTTCACCCACAGCGATAGTGATACAAGAATCACCGTGAAAACCTTGATAATAAGCACCTGTATCTACTTTTAATACATCCCCAGTGCGAATTACTTTCTTAGGACTGGGGATGCCATGAACAACTTCATTATTAATACTTGAGCAAATAGAACCTGTGAATCCGTGATATCCTTTAAAGCTAGGTGTAGCATCCATTTCACGGATCCGTTTTTCTGCATAAGTATCCAAATCTGCCGTAGTCATTCCTGGCTCTACCATCTCAGAAATTTCTTTGAGGATGGTGGCTACAATTTGTGCGGATCGGCGCATGATTTCAATTTCACGCGACGATTTAATTTCAATACCTCGGCGTTGTTTTTTTGCAGGTTTAGGCTCTGCTGTTTGAGAAAGCAAGTTACTGAGAATGTTCATGGGCAATTAATAATTACTTGTGCTGTACTGCTACGGTGGCAGTATTTTTTTAACTGACAAACAATATCTATATTTAAATTAACTTATTTTTGCCTGACAGTCCGACGGGGATTAGAGATGAGATTTTTCTCCACCTCATTAGTTTCCTGGGTTAAAAATAGAAGATGGTGGGATAAAGTTTACCAGACTCAAATTCCAAGTGATCGGGTTAAAATCTGAGGAATTACGAGTTACGAATGTTTAGGCAAAGAGCGAATAAATTCCAGGGGTAAGCCATCAGCATCAGCAATAAAAGCCACTTCCCAGATGCCATCGCCTATTTGCTGCTGTGTTGGTTCTAAAAGTATCTTTAGGGGTGCTAAATCTGCGGTGGCGTTTATACGTGATTGTAAATTTATTAACCAGCCAGGTAAATCTGATGTGATTTCAGTTAAATCAAAAGACAGATGATAGTAGCCCACATAATGTTCATCTGCAAAAGCATCTGGCGCTGGTTTTGGTTGAGGAATTTGGATTAATTCAATTCTGCCATTCAACCCTGCCATCCAGCAAGCCAGGGTGTAGCCTGTGGTGAAGCGTTCACAAACCTCAAACCCTAATTGTTCATAAAAAGCGATCGCGTGATGAATATTAGCGGTGCGAATAGAAGCATGGTGCATAAGTAAGTCCATCAATGGATTTGAGCGAATTTAAATAAATTCTCAAAAAAGCATTTGAGAACCATTGTAGAGACGTTCCATGGAACGCCTCTACATTTTGCTCGACAATGTTTAACGACTGGTGATTTACTCAAATAATCGGAAATAGGGATAGCGTACAGGGACACCAGGCTCTTTTTCCAAATCAAAATTAATTACATCCCAACAGGGGTCTTCCGAAGCATCAGCACTAAAATCCACAGGTAAGCCGTACAATCGCGCGTAGGCAGTTTCCGGCTGTCCAGAACGCCAAGCAGTGCTACGTTCTAAATAGCCGCTCATCAATTCCTGATAACGTTTGGCAATAATTACCCGTGTTGCCCGGTAACCCTGAGTGTACAGCTTATCCAGAGCCTCGTGGATTTCAAAGCGAATACCATCGGGATGGGTATGCTGTCTATACCATTCATTATTCCAGCGTCGCCAATGACGACCCGACTGTAGATGTACTAATTCTCCTGTTTTGGGATCAGCCTCAAAAGCACCATGACGCGGACACAAATAGCTATCTGTGAGTGTCAGCGCTGGAATAGTCTGACGACAGTGAGGACACTGAATGTCAGAGCCAAATATGGGGTACTGCAAGCCTGGATTCATCATGAAGTGGGTACAAGCATAGTTTCGTCTTCATCAGCACCAGTGAGTTGGATATTACACTTCGGCTCCTCTATTTTAGAGGCTTGCTCGTTGCTGCAAAGAAACGGAGTTTCAAAGTGAACAATCTTCACTAGCATCTGACTCTGTTTAGAGACGTGACACCGTGATATCCTGGTTGTGCAACCAGCCTCAAAGTTTAGAGTTTCTCCAGTGTTCCTGGGTACCATATATATTCTATCGTGTCTATAGCTTCTTACTGGCCATCCCCTGATTTTTCTCAAGCAGCCTTCGTCGCAGCCAACGCCGTCATCATAGGTTCCGTCAAAATTAAACCTGGCGCGAGCATTTGGTATGGTGCTGTCCTTAGGGGAGATGTGGAACAAATTGATATTGGCGAATGTACAAACATTCAGGATGGGGCAATTTTACATGGCGACCCAGGTTTACCGACTATTTTAGAAGATTATGTCACGGTAGGACATCGCGCTGTGGTACATTCAGCCTACATTGAAACTGGCTGCTTGATTGGCATTGGTGCAATTATTTTAGATGGGGTCAGAGTGGGTCGTGGTAGCATTATTGGTGCTGGCGCAGTGGTGACTAAAAATATCCCCCCCCGGTCTTTAGTGGTGGGTATCCCGGGTAAAGTATTACGGCAAGTTGAAGAAAATGAGGCCGCAGAATTGATAGAACACGCTCAACGTTACAAAAAGTTAGCTTTGGTTCATGCGGGCAAGAGTAATGATATTGGGTTTCACCAGCAGTAATATTTCAAAACATTGTAATATGAGTATGTATTGGTAATTAAGCCGAAGCCGATAATCCTCGCCGTAATCAGCATAGTGGCATGATTTTGGTCTCAGTTTGGCAGACTGTCACACATTCTTTGCCGCCGAGATTGGAAAAATTGACAAATTCAGCTGAAAATAAAAATGAGTACAGTTGATAAAACTTTAATTTTCACTTAAAAGAGGGGTTGTAGATATGGATATCGATTACCGTATTGCCATCGTTGTTGCACCCATTGCCATTGCTGGTGCTTGGGCTGCGTTTAACATTGGTGCTGCGGCTTTAAGACAAGTGCAAAACTTTTTGAATAAACAAGCTTAAACTTAATTAACATCATCCATAAAACCGGCTGTTTCCCTGTTCAGGGCGGTCGGTTTTATTAATTAGCACACAGGTTAGACCCCATCATCTTCATCGTTTCTTCGTGGATATCAATTCTTTACTCAAACCCTTTCAGCATTTCGGCGTTCATCTGGGACTGTCACGGATCATCAAACTATTGGCAAATCTTGGTAACCCTCACCACCAAGTCCCAATAATTCACGTAACTGGCACTAACGGCAAAGGTTCGGTTTGTGCTTATCTTCACTCTGTACTGGCTGAGGCTGGTTATCGCACGGGATGTTATACTTCTCCTCATTTAGTTGATTGGACAGAACGTATCTGCATCAATAAACAGCCAATTTCCTCTGGGGAATTTAGCCAATTAATCCAACAAGTCCAAGAGGCTATTCACCCTGAAGATGAGTGTCCCACTCAGTTTGAAGTAATTACGGCAGCTGCTTGGCTGTATTTTGCTCAAGCTCAAGTTGATATAGCAGTGATAGAGGTAGGTTTGGGAGGGCGCCTGGATGCAACTAATGTTTGTAATCAACCATTAGTAACAGTAATTACATCAATTAGCCGGGAACACTGGCAGCAACTCGGCCCCACAGTTGCGGATATTGCCCGGGAAAAAGCAGGTATTATTAAACATAGATGTCCGCTTGTGGTGGGACAATTGCCAGCAGAGGCAGAAAAAGTTGTGCGATGGCGGGCTGAAGAATTAGAATCCCTATATATTCAGCCTCAACCTGCCCGTGAAATCGCTGCTGGATGGGCTGAATATATAAGTTGGGAAAATTCCAAAATCATTAAATATCCTTTGGCACTACCGGGACAAATTCAATTAATCAATTCAGCTTTGGCTTTAGCTGCGTTAGAAATTCTACAAAATTTAGGTTGGGTGATTTCTTTAGAGGCTATTGTCAATGGTATGGGTAAAACTCAATGGGCTGGGCGAATGCAATGGGTGACGTGGAAAAACCAAAAATTATTAATTGATGGCGCTCATAATCCAGGTGCAGCTCACGCACTGCGAGATTATTTAGATAGTTTAGCTCCTGGTAAAATAACTTGGATTGTGGGAATGCTTACGACTAAGGAGCATACCGAGATTTTTTCAGCTTTACTGCGATCGCAAGACCAATTGTATCTAGTGCCAGTACCAGATCATAGTTCAGCTGCTCCCATTGAATTAGCGAAAATAGCTAAGGAAATTTGTCCAGACTTATCTATATGTCAAACTTATCCAGACTTAGTATCAGCTTTAAATGTAGCTTGCACTTCCACAAATAATCAAGTTGTTTTGTGTGGTTCTCTTTATTTAATCGGACATTTTTTGAGTATTGCGCCATTGTAAGTTTTGGCTGACCAGTTTTAGCTAGAGACAAAACAAGAGTTACTCTATCTTCTTATTCTTCTGTTGCGGCGACTACGAGAATAACCTCTGACAATGCGACCACGACGTCTATATGAACCGACTCTTTTTGTTCTTGCTCTAGCAATTTTATTGCCATCAGAATTATTCAGAATGATTTGGTTTGTTGTCAGGTTTTGAGAAAAAGAACCTAAAAAATCTTGCTCGTGTGAAACATTACTAACTACAGCATAGGCAGATGCACCGGACAACAGACCCAAAGCTACTGTAGAAATAGCTACGCCCAAAGAGTGTGTAATTTTCATAGAACTTGAGATTTTTTGTCATAATTTTAACTCTTGCATGATACTTACCTATTTTAATTTTGGCAATAACATTGATTTTAAAAACATTTGCATCTATCTAAAGATAGATGCAAATCCTTTTTTGGCTGTATTTCTCCTTCAGGGCCTGTAGAAACACATCTTTTTTTTTGAACTAGGCTTTAGACCAAGAACTAAAGTTTTTTATTGATTTCCTTCTGCACCTCATACCATCATGGTTTGTCATGAGCCAGAAAGATAACCGCCCCAGGAATTGCGTCAGGGAGCCTCCTCTGAAACAGGCATTAAGAATTACGAGTTACTAATTACACCCGAATATTCCATTCTTGCGCTGCATCTTCTAAAGCTTTATCTACGGTTTTTTGCCCTAACATTGCCGCTTGTAAATTTTCATAAATTGCTTTTTGCAATCTTTTAGAATCTTTCAAAGTTGGAGTCAGAATTTCTGCTTGTTTCAGTTGGTTAGCACTGATAACCCTGGCTTTTTCTAATAATGTAGAGGCCGCATCAGGAACATTTTGAAAGTAACTATCACCAAGAGCTTTAAGTGTAGATGGTAAGACATTCGCAGCTTTGGCAAAGGCTAACTGATTTTCGTCATTGCTGAGAAATAAAGCAAATTTCACAGCCGCATCCGGGTGTTTACTGGCCCGGGGGATGACTACATTCATTACAGCCACATTTTTTTTGCCAGTATCACCAGTAACTTGGGGTGCTATGGCTGAATTTTCCGCAATTTGCGGCGCATTATTAGTAATTGTTTTCAGAAACTCTGGCCCCGAAGCTAAAAATGCTGTTTGCCCAGATTGGTATAAATCAATGGCGTGGCGATGTCCTTGGGTTAAAACTTCTTTGGGAAGTAGCCCTTTTTCATATAAATCCACCCAGTATTGAAATGCTGCTTTACCTTCGGGAGAATTAAAAGCTGCTTTACCGTCTGTATTTACTAAGGTGACTCCCATTTGCACAAATGATTCCAACACTTCACCAGAATCTTGCGGGACGAAAGTCACGAAAAACGCATATTTACCCGTGTTATCTTTAATTTTCTGCGCCATATCTGCCAATTCTGCATAGGTAGTTGGTGCTTGACTGATACCTGCCTGTTTTAATAACTCAATGTTATAAATAGTTAACCGTGTAGTCAGGTACCAGGGAATGCCAAAACTCTTACCATTGAGAGTGCTGGCTTTCCAGATGTTTGGTAAATAGGAGGAACGTTCTTGATTAGAAATTTTTGTGTCTAAGTCTAACCAGGCATTTCTACCCGCTAGTTGGGAAGCAAAAACTGGATTAAGGTTAACAACATCAGGTGGTGTATTTGCTGAAACAGCTGTTAATATTTTGTTCTCCATTGCCGACCAAGGTATATCGACCCACTTAACCTTGATACCGGAATTTTGAGCTTCAAAATTGGCAATTAACTTTTGGAAGTAATCGTTAAATTGAGGTTGGAGTTGCATTGTCCAAAATTCAACCGTGGCTTCTCCTGACCTAGACTGTTGTGTATTAGTAACAATATTTGCAGAGCTGCAACTTATTATCCAACTGGTCAATAAGCCAATTAATACCCAAGCAGCCAGTTGTTTTAATTTTCGCAATCGTATCATCTTAACAGTATTTTTACCCTTGATCGGGGTGACAAAGTTATAGAAAATGTGGAAATTATAGGCTAAATCAGTTACCTAGTCATCAGAAAATTCTTTAGTATGATGTAAATTTTACATTCAGCACCCTAACTGGTATAGCTGTGGTGGAAAGCTTCAAAAATCTGTCCCTCTTAGTCTTACCGCCTGTACTGATTACTAACCAATTAAACCCGCATAGACGGCAATTGTTTGTTGAAAGGTAGTTTTTAACAGTGAATTTTGTTGAGATTCTGATTTGATTTTTGAATTCTGAATTTGGAATTTTGGGATTTTCCGCGTATTTTTATAATTTTATGTATAATTTATCTTACAAAAATACTGAAAAAAAACAAAAAATCCTGAAATCTATATAAATTCATGGTTTCATCTATCCACTTCAGGCTACAACACTTTAGAATGATTCATTGAAAAGTCGAGCCGATGGGATGTACAGCGATTTTTTTGTGTGAATACTCCCAAAGGACGACTTTTCTAATTCTCTGTTTGGAGAATTAAATAAATAGGCCACAGGGTGTAACAGTAGAGAATCTAAAGTAAACATCAAGGAGTTTGATATGAACAAAGGTGAATTAGTTGATGCCGTATCTGAAAAGGCAAGTGTAACTAAGAAACAAGCCGATGCTGTGTTAACTGCCGCTTTGGAAACGATTATCGAAGCTGTGTCTTCTGGCGATAAAGTAACACTAGTGGGATTTGGGTCTTTTGAATCACGTGAACGCAAGGCTCGTGAAGGTCGTAACCCCAAAACCAACGAAAAGATGGAAATTCCTGCCACCAGGGTTCCAGCTTTTTCTGCTGGTAAGCTCTTTAGAGAAAAGGTTGCACCCCCAAAAGAACCAAAAGAATAAATAACCTTTTAGAGGACCTTTTATTGATGCGGCAACCAGTTCACGGGGGAAATTTAGCCTGGGCGGCAGCAGCAGCTGGCTGTCCACCTGAAACTATTCTGGATTTTTCTGCCAGCATCAGCCCATTGGGGCCACCAAATAGTGCGATCGCGGCTATTCATTCGCAGCTTAGTAATCTTAGGCACTATCCAGAACCAGATTACAATGAACTGAGACTTGCTCTAGGTTGCTTTCATAAAGTACCAACTGAATGGATTTTGCCGGGGAATGGTTCAGCAGAATTACTTACTTTAGCAGGTAGAGACTTAGCAAAGTTATCGGCAACAGCGTTAATTACTCCAGCCTTTGGCGATTATTACCGCACACTAAGGGCATACAACGCTAAAATTCTGGAGTTTCCCCTTTCTTTGAGGAGTGGGGACTGGGGGTTGGGAAGTAGAATTGACAAGTTTATTTCCTTATCCCCAGGAGCAAATTCTGGATTATTGCTGAATAACCCTCACAATCCCACGGGCAGGTTATTCTCCCGAAAGGACATTTTGCCTTGTTTAGAGCAATACGCCTTGGTAGTGGTGGATGAGGCGTTTATGGATTTTCTGCCTCCTGATGAAGAACAAAGCCTGATTGGGGTGGTACAAGAATATCCAAATTTAGTAGTATTGCGATCGCTAACGAAATTTTACAGTCTCCCGGGACTGAGATTAGGATATGCGATCGCACACCCTGAGCGTCTTTTGCAGTGGCAAACATGGCGCGATCCTTGGCCAGTGAACACCTTAGCGGCGGCGGCGGCGGTTGCGGCTATCCAAGATCAGGAATTTCAAGAGCTGACCTGGAAATGGCTAGCACCGGCAAGAAACCAACTTTTTCAAGATTTAGCCTCCATTCCAGGTTTACAGCCTTTAGCAAGCGCTGCCAACTTCTTACTAGTGAAATCAGAACGGTCAAGTTTGCAGTTACAGCAACAACTACTCCAGCATCACCAAATCTTAATTCGTGACTGCCTGAGTTTCAAAGAATTAGGCCATGGCTTTTTCCGGGTTGCTGTTCGTTGTCAGTCTGATAATCAACGTTTGTCAAAAGCGTTATATTCAATAACTGTTGACCCATGACTAATGACCCATGACTAATGACAATTGATTATGACTTAGTAATTATTGGTGGCAGTTTTGCCGGACGCTATGCAGCCCTGGTTGCAACCCAACTCAAAGCTACTGTTGCCTTGGTGGAGTCTGAAGTAAATTATGGATTTGCTCAACATCAGGCTGTCAGCGAAATCGGCAGAATTTTCCATAAAATTAATGATGTGGCTGGTTTGGGTATTCACACCATACCAGCTAATACTACAGCTAAACCTCCCCAGCCATTAGACAAATGTGAACCATCCGTGGTGTGGCCACAAGCTCATCTGTACACTCAGGAAGTTGTCTCCCACATTGCAGAACAAAATTCTCCCGCCAATTTAGCGGCGCTGGGTGTTGATGTGATCTTTGGCAGTGGACAATTTCAATCTTTACCCCATTTAGCTTTTGCTGTAAATCAACGCTTTTTACGGGGGCGTAGCTATTTACTAGCCAGTGGTTCTGTTCCCTCCATTCCTGAAATTGAAGGATTACAAACCATTGGCTATTTAACTTTATCTAATATTTGGCAGTCTCTCAAGCAACCAAATTTACCTAAAAATTGGGTAATTATTGGTGGTGTTCCCCAAGGTATTGAAGTAGCTCAAACTCTGGCGCAGTTGGGTTGTAGTGTGACTTTGGCGATGAAGTCTGCATCTATTCTGCCCTTAGCTGACTCAGAGATAGCCTATCTGCTGCAAGCACAGTTAGAAGCTAATGGTGTCCGTGTCCTCACCGAGAAACCAGTAACTCAAATCAAACTAATTGAGAATAAAAAATGGGTTCAGGCGGGAGATAAAGCAATTGAAGCTGATGAAATTTTACTAGCAACTGGACAGCAACCAAACGTTGAATTCCTTAACTTGCATGATGTAGGTGTAAAATGGCGGCAGCGTCGCTTAGTTGTGAATAATAAATTACAAACAACTAACCACCGTATTTATGCTTGTGGTGATGTCATTGGTGGTTATGATTTTACCAATGTGGCTAATTATGAAGCTAGAATCGCGGTGAAAAATGCTTTGTTTTTTCCCAGATTCTCAGTGAATTATCGCCCTATTCCTTGGGGGCTCAATTCTCACCCCTGTTTGGCAGAAGTTGGTTTGACAGAAGCCCAGGCAAAACGTCAATTTAGACGAAATGAAGTGTTAGTTTTGCGGCAATATTATAAATCAGTGGCAGCAGCACAGCTGAAGGACGAAATCACAGGTGTATGTAAGTTAATTGTCCTCCGCAACGGGGAAATTTTGGGCAGCTCAATATTGGGGGCGGAAGCAGCTGAGTTAATTAATTTCATTGCTTTGGCCATAGCTCAAAAAATTCGGGTTAAAGAATTAGCAAATTTATCTTTTGTTTATCCTAGTTTTTCTCAGATTATTGAAAGCACAGCGAAAGAGTGGGGTCAGCACAAGTTAGATAGTAATAATGCTTTACAAGATTTTCTAGAAGGTTTCTTTCATTTCCGTCGTGATTGGAATTTATGACTTATAAGTATTTGAATTAAAAAAAAGGTAACAAGCAGATCCCCGACTTTTCAAAGGATACAACTGGCTATTCAGGGGTATAACTTGCCACTCTAAGAATTGTAAAAGTTTGAGGACTAATCATGATCATGGGATCCCCTGCTGAAAACCCTGTTCTTTTGTTAAAATGTGACGACACATAAAAATAAGTTTTTGTGACCTCCTTCTGAAAAGTCACTAGGTCTAAAATAAATGCTTGTGGATCGGAATATAGCAATAGCTCTCATTGTGGTATTTACTTTATCGGGAGGCTGTTTAATTCATGTTACAAGGATCGATACAAATTACCTTAACCTTAGTAATAGTTATTGCCACAACTCCCGTATTGGGAAAGTACATAGCACGTGTTTTCATGGGAGAACAAACGCTACTTGATCCGATAATTAATCCTTTAGAAAGAGTAATTTATATCTTTAGTGGGGTAAGTCCCCAGGAGAACATGACAGGAAAGCAATATGCCAAGGCATTGCTATATAGCAATCTTGTCATGGGAATTTTGGTTTATTTAATTTTGATGTTGCAAAGATGGTTGCCACTAAATCCTACAGGATTAAATGCGCCTAGTTGGGATTTAGGACTGCATACTGCCATTTCTTTTATCACCAACACCAACCAACAGCATTACTCTGGTGAAACCACCTTAAGCTATGGCAGTCAAATCTTTGCTTTGGGTTTTGTCATGTTCACCTCAGCAGCAACGGGGTTATCAGTGAGTATAGCCTTTATTCGTGGTTTAACTGGCAGGCTGTTAGGCAATTTTTACAGTGACCTGATTAGGTCAATTACCCGAATGTTATTACCTATATGCATCATTGGGGGACTGTTATTGCTGTTAGCGGGTGTACCAGAAACCTTAGCACCGCCAGCAAAGGTGACCACCTTAGAAGGTGAAACACAAGTAATTGCCCGTGGACCCGTCGCTCACTACGAAATCATCAAAGAACTAGGAGAAAATGGTGGCGGCTTCTTTGGTAGTAATTCAGCGCATCCCTTTGAAAATCCCAGCGGTTTCTCTAACTTATTAGAAACGTGGGCGATGATTTCTATTCCCTCGGCACTGATTTACGCCTACGGTGTGTTCACCAATAACCGTAAGCAAGCATGGCTAGTATTTGCCATGGTGTTGATAATTTTTGTCTTTTTAGTAGTTATTACCGCAGTAGGAGAGTTTCAAGGTAACCCTCTAGTTAATCGCCTCTTAGGAGAACAGCAACCTAACCTAGAAGGAAAAGAAGTCCGATTTGGGTGGGGGCAAACAGCACTTTGGGCAGTGATGACCACAGCGACAATGTGTGGTGCTGTGAACGGAATGCAGGATTCCTTAATGCCTCCAGGCGGTTTTGCGACTTTATTTAATATGTTTTTGCAAATCATTTGGGGAGGTCAGGGAACGGGCACAGCTTTTCTTTTCATTTACTTAATTTTGGCAGTATTCCTCACCAGCTTAATGGTAGGACGAACACCAGAATTTTTGGGACGCAAAATCGAGAAAAAAGAAATCCTCCTCGCCAGCGTCATTTTATTAGTTCATCCCTTTGCCATTCTCATTCCTTCGGCGGTGGTCTTTGCTTTTCCTGATGCTCTTTCAGGTATTAGTAATCCCGGTTTTCATGGCGTTTCCCAGGTGGTTTACGAATACGCTTCCGCCGCAGCTAACAACGGTTCTGGTTTGGAAGGTTTAAATGATAACACCCTGTGGTGGAACCTCAGCGCCGCAGCCAGCATTTTAGCAGGGCGTTACATCCCCATAATTGCATTGCTACTGCTGGCAGATAGTATGTCACGCAAACAAGCAGTACCTATCACCGTCGGGACCCTCAGAACCGATACCAAACTGTTCACGGGAGTTACAGGTAGTGTGATTTTAATTCTTGGTGCTCTCACCTTTTTCCCCGTACTAATATTGGGCCCCATAGCAGAAGCATTTCAACTTGCCGCCAAAAGATAGAAACTTTTTCTTCTGTGTGACTTTGCGCCTTGGCCTGACAAAAAATCTCATTCATCCACCCCAAAATGGAAACAACTACCAAACCGCGAAGAAAACGCAAACGTAAACCCCAAGTCCAACTAACCAGACTTTATACCAACGCATTTAAACAAGCCTTTGTCAAACTGCACCCACGTAACATGATTAAAAATCCAGTCATGTTTGTAGTTTGGTTAGGCACTATCATCACGGCACTGATGACAATTGCGCCCAACTTATTTGGCCCAACACCAGGGGAAAATCCGCGATTATTCAACGGACTAATCACTCTGATTTTATTCTTAACCCTTGTCTTTGCCAACTTTGCCGAAGCGGTAGCCCAAGGTAGAGGTAAAGCTCAAGCAGATGCATTGAGATCCGCAAAATCTGATGTCACAGCCAAAAAAATTCTCCCCGATGGTTCTCTGCAACAAGTAAGTTCCACAGCCTTACGTCGTGGTGACACAATTAAGGTAACTGCTGGTGATGTTATACCTGCCGATGGCGAAGTAATTAGAGGTGTGGCTTCGGTTGATGAATCAGCAATTACAGGTGAATCAGCACCAGTATTAAAAGAACCCGGTACAGACATTGCTAGTTCAGTAACAGGAGGAACCCGCATCACTTCCGATGAGCTGATCATTAGGGTAACTGCCGACCCCGGACAAGGTTTTCTAGATCGGATGATTGGTTTAGTAGAAGGTGCTTCCCGCACTAAAGCACCCAATGAAATTGCCTTGACAGTATTGCTGGCAGTTATGACGCAGATATTTTTAGTTGTAATTGCCACACTACCCACAATATCTTCCTACGTTAAATCACCTATAAGTATTGCTGTACTCATCGCCTTACTAGTAGCATTAATTCCCACCACCATCGGCGGATTATTAAGTGCTATTGGCATTGCAGGGATGGATAGAGTGGCTCAGTTTAATGTTATTGCTACTTCAGGACGGGCGGTGGAAGCCTGCGGGGATATTAACACCCTGATTTTAGACAAAACAGGTACGATTACCTTAGGAAATCGTTTGGCAGAAGAATTTATCCCGGTCAACGGCCATTCCATTACAGATGTAGCACAAGTTGCCCTGGCATCTAGTATTTTTGATGAAACACCAGAAGGTAAATCCATTGTCAAACTGGCAGAGGGATTAGGGGCAAAATTAGATTTTGACACCGGACAAGCTGAAGGTATCGAATTTTCTGCAAAAACTCGCATGAGCGGGACTAACTTATCTAATGGCGTAGAAATTCGTAAAGGCGCTGTAAATGCCATTAAAGGATTTGTGCGTTCTCGGAATGGACATTTAACACCTGAACTTGATAATACTTTTGAACGAATTTCCCAATTAGGTGGTACTCCCTTAGCAGTATGCAAAAATAATCAAATTTACGGTGTAATTTATCTCAAAGACATTATTAAACCGGGTATTCGAGTGCGGTTTGACCAAATGCGACGCATGGGAATTAAAACCATCATGTTGACAGGAGATAACCGCGTTACTGCATCTGTAATTGCTGCAGAAGCAGGAGTTGATGACTTTATTGCGGAAGCTACACCCGAAGACAAAATAGCAGTAATTCAAGCTGAACAAGCCCAAGGAAAACTTGTGGCCATGACAGGAGATGGCACCAATGATGCCCCAGCCCTGGCTCAAGCAAACGTAGGTGTGGCCATGAACACAGGTACTCAAGCAGCTAAAGAAGCTGCTAACATGGTAGACCTAGATTCCGACCCCACGAAGTTAATTGATATTGTTACTATCGGTAAACAATTGCTGATTACCCGTGGCGCACTCACCACCTTTTCTATTGCCAACGATATCGCCAAATACTTCGCCATCCTTCCTGCTATCTTCGCTGGTATTGGTCTTGGGGCAATTAACATTATGAATTTAGCAAGTACACAGTCCGCCATTTTATCAGCCTTAATTTATAACGCCTTAATTATTCCCGCACTCATCCCCCTAGCACTAACTGGGGTAAAGTTCAGACCGCTTACCGCTAATCAACTATTACGACGTAACATATTCATTTACGGGTTTGGCGGAGTGATTGCTCCTTTTATTGCCATTAAACTCATAGACATTTTGATCACAGCTGTCGGACTAGCTTGACTACTCCCCGCTCCTTTGTCTTTTATGATGAAAAACTTACTTCTTGCCTTTTTTCTCACAGTTGTCCTCAACCTATTCTTACTACAAACTGTATACGCAGTCACATCTGACCAAATATCACGGGCTGCATCTTACCCCATCGCTCTTTTAGCACTCGCCACTATAGGCGTAAGCCTGTATTTATTCGTTGTCATTTTTCAACCGGAGAAATTCTGATGAGCCAATTGAATAAAGTCATTGGTTCTACCTTAGCTTTGTGCATATTAACGGCCTTTCCCTATCCATTATTTATCCTGATTTGTGGACAGATATTTTTTCCCTTTCATGCCAATGGTAGCTTAATCACCAACAATCAAGGCACGGTGGTCGGTTCAGCCTTAATTGGTCAACCTTTTGCCAGCGATCGCTATTTTCAAAGTCGCCCTAGTGTTATTGACTACAGCACTCCTTTAGAAGTTTATCCCACAGGTGAGTCAGGATCCAGTAACCTAGCACCCAGTAACCCTCTACTTTTAGAACGTATTCAGGGGCAAATCACACGACTGCAACAAGCCAATACTCACCCTAGTGCTGACTTAGTTTATACATCTCCCTCTGGTTTAGATCCACATATTAGCCTGGAGTCAGCCCAAGCACAAATATCACCCATTGCTGCTGTTCAGAATTTAGATACCCAACGAATTCAAACCTTAATATCTCAGAACACTGAGGGGAGATTTTTCGGTATCCTCGGTGAACCTGGAGTTAATATTCTCCGGCTCAATTTAACTTTAGATGCTTTAGAGGCTGCAACTTAACTCATTGAGAAAGTCAATAATTTATGTTTTATTCCTCTGATAATATTTATATTCTCCCTTCCCGACGCGGGAAACATAAGATTTTTATCGGTATGGCTCCCGGTGTCGGTAAAACTTACAAAATGCTGGAAGAAGCCCATGAACTCAAACAAGATGGAATTGACGTAGTTATCGGTATATTAGAAACTCATGGACGCAAAGAGACAGCTATGAAAGCTGCTGGAATAGAACTAATTCCCCAAAAAGCGTGTATCCATCACAATGTAACCTTACAAGAAATGGACACGGACGCAATTCTGCAACGTTCTCCGCAACTGGTGCTAGTGGATGAACTCGCTCATACCAATGTTCCCGGTTCTCCACGAGAAAAACGCTATCAAGATGTAGAAGCAATTTTAGCCGCCGGAATTGATGTTTATTCCACTGTTAATATTCAACACCTGGAAAGTTTAAACGACTTAGTAGCAAGAATTACAGGTGTTGTAGTGCGAGAGCGCATTCCTGATTATCTACTAGATGAAGCTGATGCTGTGATTGTTATTGATGTTACCCCAGAAACTTTAGAGGAGCGTTTGCAAGAAGGCAAAATTTACGCACCTGAAAAAATTGAGCAATCTTTGAAAAACTTTTTTCAGCGTGGTAATTTAATTGCTTTAAGGGAACTAGCATTAAGAGAAGTGGCAGATACAATTGAGGAAGAAGCAAACAGTGCTAACTTGGCTAGACAGCATTGCACTATTCACGAACAAGTTTTAGTCTGTGTATCTACTTATCCTGATTCAGTGCAATTATTACGCCGGGGCGCACGCATTGCTAACTATATGAATGCGCGACTGTATGCTGTGTTTGTGGGAAATCCTGAACGATTCTTGACTAAAGAAGAAAGTTTACACATCGATACATGTGAAAAATTATGCCGAGATTTTGGAGGAGAATTTTTACATTATAAAAGTCAAAACGTGGCTAACACAATTGCTCAAGTTGCCATAGATCATCACATCACTCAAATTATTGTTGGTGAAAGCCAGCAGCCCTCATGGAAAAGATGGCTCAAAGTTTCTTTCACGCAACGATTAATGAACTTAATCAGGCATAAAAAAATAGATTTACATATTATCTCTACGGATAAATGATTGCAGAAACTTGCCAAAGAGCGAAAGACAAGTTTACTTAGGGCGCTCACTATTGCGTTTTAAATTCTTTTCTGTTAACGATATGCTACCAATTCCTTGGAGGATACCGCGACCGATTAAACCTAAACCCCGACCAACTATTTTGGTGAGTAGAAAAACAATACCGCTACCGACAATAGATAATAAGGATTGTAAACGCGGAGCGATGGCATCTCGAAATTCTAGTATGAGTGTGACTAATAGGGGAATGCCAGAAAGTTCTGCTAATTCCTGGTTACGAGGAGCGTAAATTGATGTTTTGGCAATACCACGGGGTGCTAAGACAAATAGCTCATAGCTACTTTCAAATATTTCTTTCGGTTCATTGATGTACTTATTGAAACGGTATTTCCATGACAAATCATTGCGAAAACGTTCTATTTCTCGTGTAGAAATTAATCGGCGGTCATAATATTTGTGTTTAATTTCTTCCACATCTGCTAAAGAGTTAAGCAATGGTTGTACTACAGCATTAGCTACCTGAATCAATAAATTTTCTAAAATTATTAATGCTTGGGACTGAGCTTCAGCAGTACCGACGGCATAGGATCTGTTATCAATTTGCAAATCTGTCTGGAATACCAAATAAGAAAATAATTCTACAACTAGGGGAATTTTATTGATAATTTCTGTTTGTACACCCCGATAATTTTTCAGGAGTAATTTAACAACTTCTATGTTTTGTTTATCTACCTGCACTTGAGAAAATTTACCAAAGAAATCTGTAATTGCTGCTTGCCATAAATCATATAAAATGGTGTCTTTTAAGGTTTCTAGTTGAGCAATTATGATTTTATGGACACTCAGTTCATCAAGTCTTTGAGCTAGTTTTTGCAGAATTAAATAGAGTAATTCTCGTTTTTTATCTTCACTAAAAATGTCAATTTCTAAAGGTATTTCTGTAATATTTTGTAAAGATAATTGTAACTTATTCACACAGATGGAGAATAAATCAGATTGTAGCGATCGCGGACTAAGTAGAGGGGGGGAAATGGGCTGCTTTTGTAATTCTAATGGCATGATGGCACTACTTAAATCCGGACTGAGAAGCTGTTTTTGAGTAGAGGAAACTAATGGTTGTGGCTGTTCCTGTTGTCGTTCCTGTGGTGAAACTAATAACCGAGCGAGTAGCCAACGTGCTGCTAATAGTTCTCGTCGTTGTCCAGCGAGAACGGCTCGGTCTATTAGTGGTAATCCGGGGGTTTGTAATTGATCTGTAACTAAAGCTAAAGTTTCGTCAATGTAGCCAACACCTGAGAAATACCAATTTTTACGCATCCTAGCCAGGGGAAGACGAGGTGATGGGCTAGTGGGGTGATGGGAACTTGTATCTCGGCTTGTCTGTGTGGGTAACCAATAAGAAACACCGTCTGCTACTTGTTGCATAGCAGCGACTAATTGGGGAATGGGAGTGCCTTTAGGACAGTAGCCATTAACACCAACAGCTTGGACAGCTAACAGTAGTCCTGGATCTTGAACAGAACTGAGTAGCAAAATTGGTAGTTGGGGATATTGGATTTTAAGTTGTTGAGAAAGTTGTAATCCTTGTTGTTGACTGACAATGGAGCGACTATTACCTAATTCTAAAACCACCAAATTTACTTGGTTGGGGTCTTGTTTAGCAAGTTCTGCTAGTATCTGTAAGGCTTTCGTATCTGTTTCTGCTTCTGCTATTACTTCGATGTTAGGAATTGCTGACAATCCCACCCTTAATCCTAGGCGAAATATGGGGTCTTGGTCAATCAATAATAATTTTAGGGGTCTGTCACTCATAGTCTCAACAAGTACATCAGGACTGTTTTTTCACTGTCACAAAACAGTTTTAATGCTCAGTTTAGTCCCCCCTCATTGTCACATCTTCCCCTGGGAAACTTCTGGCGTAGCGGAAGGTTTCCAAAATCACCTTTGGGTTTTTTCCTTGCTAAGATTCGAGTGGTAGCACGTTTCATCCGAGTACATACTGGGTGGGCAGGAATTGACGTGAGCGCTCAGTCTAAAGCTTGGGTGGCGTAGCCATGTGCTGCCCACTTCACAAGGTTTATCATATTACAGAGATTTTGTATACAAATTCTCTAAATTGCATCTAATAAATCTCGACATTTTTGGTGGGACATATGTCATCATTAGGGTTTTTCTTGATGATTACGATAACCATAAAAGTTGATACTGTATTCAGTAATCCGCACTCCTGTCTTTTCTTCAACCTGACGAATGAATTCTTGAGGTAGTTCTATGTGAATATCAAGCAGTTGATTAGTATCAATACAGTTGACATGACTATGGGAATCACTGATATTACCGTACAAACGCCCGTCACAGCGTTCAATACACTCAATGATCCCCTGACTTGATAAGGCGTCTAAATTTTGATATACAGAAGTGTGACCAATATCTTTACCTTGCTGGATCAGGCGATCATAAATTTCTTTAGCTGAAAGATGTTCCTTGGCTTGCCACAGCAATTCTAGAATAAAGCGACGCTGACGGCTAACGCGCATCCCCAGGAGTTGACACCGCTCCAGAGCGTCTTCTAGGGAACGAATTGGTTTTGTTGTAGATATGGATTGATTTTGCATAGTTAAGTTGGTTAACTATTAGGGGGATTAATTGGCTCTTTTGATATGCAAGAATATTACACGAGTTATTTTCTCCTCACCTGTGTTGCCGCAGAATTTACAGTTGAAAGGGATGATTGTGTTTTGCTGATTAGCATTTCCTTGACTACACAATCATCTTAAACAAAGTCATTACAACTTTAACTTAAAAGTATGGCAAATGTCCATCTTTAGGCAGGTGTGATGTCTGCAAAATTAGGCTGACACAAATACAACAAAGAATTAACAGCTTGTAAATGTGGCATCAAACTCTGAAAGCTGGTACTGTGGATTCTCGATCCCACTGTTAACCATCAAGAAATTTGTTCCTGAATCAATGACAATTACGATTACAATCGACAGTGATTGCGTTAATCATCTGGATATTTCACCTGCCTTAAAGGTGATTGATCCGCTCCTACGAGAAAATGCGATTGCCTTTGGTACTTCCCTTGGCTCAATCGCATCTTACGAACAACAGTTGCACTTTGATATCCAATATGGTTTAGAACTAGGCGATCCCCGTGAATTGTCAGAAATTCCTGAATTAAGGCTATGGTTTGTGCGTTTGGATGCCAAATATCCCTGGTTGCCATTTTTACTCAATTGGAAATCTGGGGAATTATCTCGCTATGCAGCCATGCTTGTACCACACGAATTTAGTGCAAAACAAGGTATCAAATATAACCCTGAAGCTTTAGAAATATTTCTTATGCATAAAGTTTTTACATTAAGTGATTGGCTGAAGCAACAAGGTCTACCTAGTCAATCGCGGTTAAAGTCTATGGCGCAAATACTCGGTTATGATTTAGTAGATAGCTTTTTTGAAATATTTTCTTGACATTTATCATGGTTGAATGAAACAGGGAATCAATTCCCTGTTTCATGGCTAGAATGTTGTGTTTGTGATTCTCACCCATGTATATACATTATTAAATTGCTAATCAATCTAGAGTGCCATTACGGGCAAAAAGTTCAATGGCTTCACTTCTGGTCAAATTATTGTGGGCTGCCAATTCTGCCAGGTTTTGCCAAGCTGTGTCAGTGAGTCGGATAGACCTGAGATGTTTTGGCTCGTGACCATAGTCCATTTTAAATTTACCTGACGCGGTACGCTTGCGCCTGGGAGATTTTTCCTTTGTACCTGAATACTGATTGACAGTTCGATTTTTGAGAATCTGATTACTGGTGAGTAAATTAATGAGTTGATCAATGAGGCGATGGCGCTCTATCGGTATCAACTGGTGACCATGTAGCATATACTGAGTAATGGTGAAATGAACTAATGTTCCCATAAAAACACGTGCAGCTACTTCTGGGTCAGGTAGTTGTAGTTCTGGGTGGTCCGTAAAATATTGCTTGATAACTTCCAAACCTGGTTTGTGTATGTTACGCAAAAACTCTTGGGCCAGTAAAGGAAAACGTCCAGACTCACCGATAATTACTCTGACTAAATTTAGAATTTCCTGTTGTTCAGTCATCCGTGCCAACAAGTTGGTTGCTAAACGCCGTAAAACAATTTGAGGCTCTCCTTCCAGGAAGTGCGGGTTTTGGGGACTAAATACTGCCTGATAATTTTCCTGGGCTAATCGCGAAATCAGGGCAATAAATAATCTTTCTTTATCTTGAAAGTAGCTGTAGACCGTTGTTTTCGATACTCCTGCTGCTGCTGTCACCTTATCCATTGTTGTCGCAGCATAGCCATGTGCTAAAAACTCTTGCATGGCACCAGCGAGAATTGCATCAACTTTTCCTGGTGAAAGCGAACGCTCCACCTGATTACTTTCTGTGTGTTTTTTTTTCATATTTAGATTTGTGAACTCTTGACATTATTAGAATGAACAGTTTAGTTTTATTACATAACAACTAAACTAAATAGTTTACTCATACGTAAATAAGGGGCTTATGGTACCTGATAGCACAGCTAAAGCTTCTGCATTATTTAAGCCTAGCTCTCGCCAATTGATTATGTTGGCAGTAGCTACAAGTTTGGCCATCGCCGGGGCAAAAAGTTACAAATTTTGGCAATCACAAGTAACACAGACAGATCCAACCGCCGAAGTGACCATACCCGAAATTAAAACCGTCACTGCTTTGGGGAGATTAGAACCGAAAGGAAAAGTGATTAAACTTTCTGCACCGTCATCCGGTCAAGGTATTCGGGTAGAAAACCTCTTGGTCAAGGAAGGAGATCAGGTTAAAGCAGGGCAGTCCATCGCTATTTTAGATAATCGCGATGGTTTACAAGCAGCATTGGAAGAAGCCGAAGCAGCCATAAAAGTAGCAAAGATCAATCTAGAAAAAATCCAGGCTGGTGCAAAAGTGGGCGAAATAGAAGCGCAAAAAGCCGAAGTATCGCGGATTCAAGCACAGACTCTGGGAGAGGAAAGGCAACAAAGAGAAACAGTCACCAGGTTAGAGGTACAGTGGCAAGCAGAGAAAACAGCACAACAAGCCACAGTTAAAAAACTAGAAGCAGAACTCAAAAATGCCCAGGCAGAATTTCAACGCTATGAGGGGCTGTACTCTCAAGGGGCAATTTCCCAGTCATTATTTGACAGTAAAGGCCTGAATGTAGATATTACCAGCCAGCAGTTGAGTGAAGCTAGGGCCATACTCAATCGCATTGATGGTACTGGTCGCCAACAAATCAGCGAAGCCAAGACGGTGCTAGCTCGAATTCAAGCAACTGGAAAGCAACAAGCTAATGGCGCAGCCGCTACTTTAGACCGTATTACCGAAGTTCGTCCTGTAGATGTGGCCGGGGCCAAAGCAGAAGTGAACCGCGCCATGGCAGCCGGGAAACAGGCAAAGGCTAACTTAGATCAAGCTTACATCATATCCCCCCAAGATGGTGTGATATTCCACATTCATACGCGAGCAGGTGAAATAGTATCTAATCAAGGCATTGTCGAGATTGGACAAACCAAGCAGATGTATGCAGTTGTGGAAATTTATCAAAGCGATGTTAACAAAGTAAAACCTCAACAACGCGTGCGAATATCAAGTAATTCCGTACCAGGTGAATTACTGGGAACAATAGATTGGGTCGGCTGGAAAGTGCAACGGCAAAGTATTATTAATAGCGACCCTGCTGAGAATATTGACTCCAGAGTAGTGGAAGCTCATGTGCAGCTAGATGAAGCATCCAGCCAGAAAGCCGCTAAATTTACCAATTTACAAGTTAAGGCGGTAATTGAACTGTGATGGAATTAATCAAAGAACTACAACGGCGAACACCTTTAGGATGGCTACAACTTAGCCATCACACAAGTCGTTTGTTTGTCGCTTTAGCAGGTATTGCTTTTGCAGATGTGCTGATGTTTATGCAGCTTGGCTTTCAAAATGCTCTATACGACAGTAACACCACCTTAAATCGGGCTGTGCTGGCAGATATTATCTTCATGAGTCCTCAAAGCCGCAACATGCAAAGTATGTCTACTTTTTCACGGCGGCGATTATTTCAAGCTGCTGATGTGCCAGGGGTAAAATCAGCTACAGCCATGTATATCGGTTTAATTACTTGGAAAAATCCCCAAACACGCCGCAAAACCACAGTACAAGCCATAGGTGTAACTCCTGATGAGCCAGTTTTGGATTTACCAGAGTTAAATGCTCAATTAGATCAGATTAAACTACCAAATTTCTTTATTTTTGACCGTGGAGCCAGAGGTGAATACCAAGAAGTATTTCGGCAAATAGACGCAGGTCAAACTGTATCTACAGAAATAGATAAACAGACTATTACCATTAGTGGCACATTTAAATTAGGCGCATCCTTTGGTGCTGACGGCACATTGATTTCCAGTAATGAAAATTTTTTACGGCTACTTCCCCAACGACAAGCAGGAAGTATCAGCTTGGGCTTGATTAATGTTGAACCAGGTTATGATCCCCAGCAGGTAGCGGCAGTATTAAAATTGCACTTGCAGAATAATCAAGATGTCAAAGTGTTGACACGGGAGGAATTTATCAAATTTGAGGAAAACTACTGGAAAGCAGAAAGTCCCATCGGTTTTATTTTCACTTTGGGTGTAGCTATGGGATTTATTGTCGGTGTGATTATTGTTTATCAAGTGCTTTCTACTGACGTGAATGCTCACTTGAAAGAATATGCCACCTTCAAAGCAATGGGTTATCGCAATTCATACTTGTTAGGTGTAATTTTTGAAGAAGCAATTATCTTAGCTTTATTGGGTTTTATTCCAGGATTTATTGTGTCTTTGGGACTTTATCGCTTGGCTCGCAATGCTACAAATTTACCGATATATATGACTTTGGCTAGGCCAGTGTTTGTGTTATTACTGACAATTGTAATGTGTAGTATTTCGGGAATAATAGCTACTCAAAGATTACAATCTGCTGACCCGGCGGATATGTTTTAGCGGATGTTGACCAATGACCAATAACTAATGAATTTTGCCATGGTTCCAGTGATTTCTATTCAGAATCTTGATCATTACTTTGGTGGTGGTCAACTGAGTAAGCAGGTTTTATTCAATATCAATCTCACAATTAATGCTGGTGAGATTGTGATTATGACTGGCCCTTCTGGCTCTGGTAAAACTACACTCCTAACTTTAGTGGGAGGGTTGCGTTCTGTGCAATCTGGTAGTTTGCAAGTTTTAGGACGAGAACTCTGTGGTGCTACTTCCGAAGAGTTAATACAAAGCCGACGCAGTAATGGTTATATTTTTCAAGCTCATAATTTACATGGTAGTTTAACAGCACTCCAGAATGTACGGATGGGTTTGGAAGTGCAACCCAAAATTTCCTCTCAGCAAATGCTCAAGCAATCACAAGAGATACTAGAGGCGGTGGGTTTGGGTCATCGCCTGCATTATTATCCAGATAATTTATCTGGTGGACAAAAACAACGGGTAGCGATCGCGCGTGCGTTAGTGAGTCAGCCTAAAATTGTCTTAGCTGATGAACCCACGGCTGCACTCGATAAACAATCGGGGCGTGACGTTGTGGACATTATGCAGAAATTAGCGAAAGAGCAAAGCTCTACAATTTTACTTGTGACCCATGACAACCGGATTTTAGATATTGCTGACCGTGTTATCTGTATGGAAGATGGTCATCTACTCAGAGATGGTGTAAGTACTTTAACTAGTGGTTAGTGCTGAGTGTTTTTGACTAAGCAACTCAAGTGCTATTTTAACGTGAGTTCCACAAATGATGTTTTGACCTCACCCCAGATATTCTCTTGACTAAGGGAAGTCAAACCTTCATTTTTCCCTTGCTTGTTCTCGCTTTTGAGGAGACAAAGATGGAGAGGTTCATCGAACAGATGTTATTTGATCTCAGCACTCAGCACTCACCGAAGGAACCACTGGTTTAACCTCCCCAAATTTTCTCCAAAACTAAATCCGGTGAAATATCAGCTATTACACCTGTGGGTGATTTAATAGCCAGAAACTTATCGCTTCTTGGCAACAATTGGGCTGGACTTGTGGGCCCAAATAGGGCAATGGTATAGGTTTGCACTGCTACACTTAGGTGAAGTAGCGGATCATCGGGAGACAACATTAAACTTGCTCCACCAATCATGGCGGCTAACTTGCCTACGTTATTAGGAAAAGTCACCTTGATAGTGGGAATTCTCTCTAATAGCGACCGCCCAAATTGCTGATTTTCAGATCCTTGAATGACTACTACAGGCAAATCCGGCTGCTTGTTTTGACATTCCTGAATGATTTGCTGCCAATTGTTTACAGGGTAAAGTTGGTCTGAACCTGGTTGAGATATCTCACTAGAACCAGTATTAACCAATATGTAGCCTGTTTCATTTACCCCCAAGCGATTTTGTTCATTTTGTGACCACTCAATATCTGATTTTGGTATATTGACTGCTAACTCCGGGCAAGGGGTTTTAATGCCGAAGGCTTGCAACAACTCGTGGTACACTGCCGCGACATACTGATTTGGTTGATAAGGCACAGAATTGGTGAGAAAAACTGCTCCTGGTCCTTGATAGCCAATGCGGATAGGAATCCCCGTAAGCCAGAGTAAAAGACCCATTAACCAGGTTTGTCCCACACTGATAACGACATCATACTCGCGGTCACGAATCATGCCCACGAAATTCATCCAATCTGCTAAACTGTTGCGGTCTCTATAATCAAAGGTCAGTACATCATTAACTGACTTACTCACCCGATAGGCAGCCTTTGACCGGGGTTCAACAACGACATCTAACTGAGCATTAGGGTAATAACGCTTCCAATCGTCTAGAGTCGGAAACAAAAAAATTTGGTCGCCAATTCCACCAGGGACAAGGGCTACTACTCGCATAATATTTATTAACGCGTACTCGCTCCCTATTTTAGGGGAATATAGGTATGAGAAATTAGTTATTGGTCATTGGTCCTTAGTTATTAATTTGTTGAGGTTTTTTGTGCATTTACTCATTCCATCGGCGGGAACCGGCAAAAGAATGGGAGGAACCCGGAATAAACTCCTCCTGGAGGTGCGATCGCAACCCATTATTGCTTGGACTCTTAAAGCTGGGGCCGCGGCTAGTGCAATCGAGTGGATAGGAATTATTTCTCAACCCATTGATTGGCCAGAGTTAAAGGCGATTCTTGCCAACCTGAATGTAAATAAACCAGTGGAATTTATTATCGGTGGTTCCACACGTCAAGAATCGGTTTACAATGGCTTGCAAGCGCTACCATCTGGGGCAGAGCAGGTATTAATTCACGATGGCGCTCGGTGTCTAGTGACACCAGATTTACTCAACTCCTGTGCCGCAGCTATCCGCCAATGTTCTGGTTTAATAGCGGCTGTACCCGTGAAAGATACGATCAAAGTTGTTGATGATCATGGCATCATTAAAAGTACACCCGACCGACGGCAATTGTGGGCAGCACAAACTCCTCAAGGATTTAATGTTAAGTTATTGAAACAGTGCCACGTTGAAGGTGTTCGTCAGGGTTGGGAAGTGACTGATGATGCTGCTTTATTTGAAAGATGCGGCATTCAAGTCAGAATTGTTCCCGGAGAAGAAACAAATTTGAAAGTTACCACTCCTCAAGACTTAGCGATCGCTGAATTTATTCTCAGCAACCGAGAAGGAGTGTCAAATCACCTCACCCAATGACCAATGAGTGCAGCAACTAAGATAGAAGCGATTCTTTATTTAAAGGGTAAGCCCTTGTCCATCAGTGAAATTGCTGAGTATGCCCGGTGCGATCGTGCCACAGTTGAAGAAGGCATAATGGAACTGATGGATAACTATGCTCACAGAGATAGCGCCTTAGAAGTGGTAGAAACCTCCAACGGTTACAGTTTGCAACTGCGCTCTGATTTTCATGACTTGGTACAAGAGCTGATTCCTGTAGAACTAGGAACAGGGGCATTGCGAACTTTAGCGGCCATTGCTTTAAATAACCCCATACTTCAAAGCGACTTAATTGATCTGCGCGGTTCAGGAGTATATCAACATGTCCCTGAACTAGTAGAACTAGGTTTTGTACGGAAACGCCGAGATCATGACTCTCGCTCGTATGTGCTACAAGTAACACCGAAATTTTACCAGTATTTCCAAATTGAACATTTGCCCCAACTATTACAAGATAGGCAACAGCAAGAACAATTAGAACTAGACCTCACACTGAAAAAAGAGGTAAAACCTGGTGTTGAAAAAACACATTAAAAAAAGTTTTTGATACGGAATTGCTATATTGTAGTAGTGGTGAGGGCTTTCATTGATGAAAGTCCAAGACTATGACAATAGAGAATGCACTACCCTGACACTATAGTTTAGAGTAGAATCAGCAACTAAGCTAAAATTTGCCAATGGTGTTTGACCCTGACTTTTTAAATGACAACTCCGAGGAAAACCCCAATCAGATTCTGAACGACCATTTTGAGGAAAATCCTAATCAGTTACTCAAATATTTACAGCATCAGCCCCCTGAAGTTCTAGCCCGTGTCGCTCAGTCCGTAAGCCCAGAAATTAAACACATAATTTCGCAAAACGTCCAAGGGCTAGTGGGAATGCTCCCCGCAGAGAACTTCAACGTGCAAATTACGACGGATAGGGATAACTTAGCAGGGCTGTTAGCATCGGCGATGATGACAGGATACTTCCTCCGCCAGATGGAGCAAAGGATGCAGTTGGAACATTTGTCTAATAGTTAATAAACACTCCCACACTTAGAATTTGCTCAAGTGTGGGGAGAAAGACAATTCTTAACCCCAAAATCTAGCTAAATTAGCTCAATAGGGGTTAAGTCACCATCAAGTTTTCAAGGTGAAGGATCTGGATAAACAGCAACTACGCTATCTCATTGTCCAGCATCATCAATAACTGTGCTGTATTGCAACCTACATATGAATACTGATAATAAAATATGTTTTTGTGGTTTGGCATAAGTACTGCTCGTAACCCGACTTTTTTGAGAACTCGGGTATGTGTTGTTCCTCTCCTCAACTGCATAAAATTCAGTGATCATGGTTGGAATAGGAAGTTGATCGTACTTTCAAAGTTTTAATTTGACCATTGCGGTTAACTTCAATTTCCAGGATATCGCCAACGATGCTGGATTCAATCTGCTTCTGGACTAGAGCGGCTGTTTTGGCCGGTTTACCATTGATTTTTTGAATCACGTCTCCGGGAAGCAGCCCAGATTCCTCTGCTGGTGAGTTCTCTATAATTTCGGAGATCACCACACCTGTTCTTTGCTCAATGTTGGGTTTTTTTTGTTGATTCAGCTTTTGTGTTGTGGTAGGAGATAAATCTGTCATTTCAATCCCTAAAAAAGGATGTTCTGCACGCCCTTTAGTAAATAGTTCATTAGCAATACGAATAGCAGTTTCAATAGGAATAGCAAAACCTAATCCTTGAGCATCAGCGCGAATAGCAGTGTTAATACCAATAACTTCACCTTGGGCATTTAACAAAGGGCCGCCGGAGTTACCAGGGTTAATGGCTGCATCAGTTTGAATAAAACTGACCCGCTTATCTGGGACACCAACTTGGGCACTGGTACGACCAGTAGCGCTAATAATGCCGATGGTGACAGTATTATCCAAACCCAAAGGATTGCCAATAGCGATCGCCCACTGTCCTGGGACTAGATTTTGCGAATTGCCTAATTTAACTGTGGGCAATTTAGTTTCAGGGATTTTCACCACTGCGACATCTGTAACTGAATCAACTCCCACTACTCGCCCTTGAAAAGTTCGACCATCTTTGAGAGTGACTTGCACAGTATCTGTATCTGCCACCACGTGAGCATTAGTCAATAATTGCCCATTTTCGCTTAAAATGAAACCTGAACCCGTACCGCGTTCAATCCGTTCTTTGGGTATTGGTTGCTCATCCTCCCCAAAAAATCGGCGCAAAATAGGATTTTTCAAGGCATCAGAGATGGGATTGGCAACTTTACGGGTAGCATTAATCCGTACCACTGCCGGTCCGACTTTTTGCACTGCCGAGGCAATAAAATTGAGTTGGTCAGCCCCAGTGGCGCCAACAGATCCACTAACAGAATTAGGAACCAGAGATACTGGAGGCAAAGCTACCGTTACATTTCTTAGTTCTTGAAACGAGGGATTGTACGGCAAAAGGTAACGACTGCCTAACAAACCTGCACCACCACCAATTGCCAGTAGAGATAGGTAAATAGACAGTTGCTTTAACGGTAAATTCATAGTCATTACGTTTAGACACAGCAGTGCAGTTGCTAATTCCTAAGTGTAATCAAGCAACAGTCAGGTGGACAGATAAATTTATAGATAAAAAGACAATTTTATATCTTGCACCCGGCAATGGAAATTGGAATCATCTGAACCTGTATCTACATCGCCACAACATGATTCCCCAACTAAAATCGAAAGTTAGCGCTCTGTTGACTTTGATCTATGACTTTTACTTATCGTCTACTTTTGCTGTGTAGCCTGGTTGGTGCTGTGGGTTTAACATCCACGCCGCTCAACTCAAACAGCGCTCATGCAGCAGCCAACTGTCCCACTCCAGCTTTATCCCGCTTCCAACGGCATAAAGTTAATCGTGGAGAAACTTTAGAGAGCATTGCAAAGCGTTACAATCTCACACCGACAACGCTAATTAACATGAATCCTGCTGTGACAAACGGAAATGTGATTGTTGGTGGTGATCTGCAAATTCCTCCCTACAATGGCATTGTCGTACAAGTACCTAGCGGACAAACTTGGCGAGAAGTAGCAAAACAATATCAAGTTCGTGCTGATGCACTGTTTGAAATCAATGGTTGTCAACCAAACCCCAGAATTGTCTTTGTTCCAGAGGTCAATGGGTCACAAAACCGCCCCTCAACGGAGTCTCCCATCTCTGCTGATACCCAAGCTATATCTATTACTGGCTATCCCTTGCGGTGGTCGGCAACTGTGGCACTTCCTTATGGGTGGCAAATTCACCCTACCACTGGTGAAGTGTTTTTCCATAGTGGTGTGGATTTTTTAACCTCTGTGGGTAGTCCTGTACAAGCGATCGCTCCGGGAACTGTGGTATTTGCTCAACCACAGGGTACTTATGGACAGTTAGTCATCATTAACCACAGTGGCGGTCTACAAAGCCGTTACGCCCATCTAAATGAAATTAATGTTTCTGTTGGTCAAAAAGTTAATCAAGGTGACTTGCTGGGAACTGTGGGTACTACTGGAGAGCCTACCGTAACTCAGCCACACCTCCATTTTGAAATGCGTTCTAGCTCGGATTTGGGTTGGGCGGCTGAAGACCCTAAAGGTTATTTGCAACAATGAGATTTTTCAACGCAAATGAGGGCAAAGAAAGGTGCGCTGAGGAAGTTTAAGGAAAAGATGGGATTGGTTGACTGTATTTGATGATGTGCATTCCAGCTGCAGCAAATTTTTTAAATGCTGTATATGCTTATCAACAAATAGGCTGAAAACCCTCGAGGTTAAGTTTTGGAGCTGGACGGAAAAACTTAGCCGTCCTTCAGGTAAGGGATAAAAGCCAGTTGAGGCGTAAACGCTTCAGTCATTGATGGGAGCATCAAATTCTAAAAGTTGTTGAACTAGGCGTGTGTTTTTTTCCCAAGAGGATTTTAGTCAAAGTCCGTGAGAACTTCAAGACCGAGAACTCAATAGTTTTCGGTTAACGGATGATTACCTTTTGTGCATGATTTTGACGAGGGATACTGTCGAAAAATATGACTTCTTCTATTAGCGATCGTTGCTCAAAACCTTCTCACAATCCTGGGGAAGGTGATAGACATCTGGACAAATCAAATACGCCTCCTCAGTGAACCTTAGGAGAGACTTTTTATAGAACCTCTCTACATTCTTTGTCTAAGATGCCTGTTCACCTTGCTTAATTTAATTTTTCATCCTCTGTTTTGCTTTCTCTTCGTCCAAAAAGACTCTGAGTGTGGCAATCTGAAAGACGGAGACTTTCAATCTAATATTTTAGCCACAGCAAATTTACCTAATTAGGTTATGCAAACTTTGCCCAATCCTACAACCGTTAATACCACAGCAAATCAATCTATCTTTGATACCCAAATTAAGCGGCGTAAAACCCGACCTGTAAAGGTGGGGAATGTCACCATTGGGAGTAACTACCCCGTGGTGGTGCAGTCGATGATTAATGAGGATACCCTTGATGTTGATGGTTCTGTAGCAGCTATTCGTCGTCTACACGAAATTGGCTGTGAAATTGTTCGCGTTACAGTGCCAAGTATGGCTCACGCCAAAGTGATCGGGGAGATTAAACAAAAATTAATTAAGACTTACCAAGATGTGCCAATTGTCGCTGATGTGCATCACAATGGCATGAAAATTGCCCTGGAAGTTGCCAAGCACATTGAAAAAGTGCGGATTAATCCGGGGTTGTACGTGTTTGAGAAACCAAACCCGAATAGAACCGAATATACCAAAAGCGAATTTGATGAAATTGGTGACAAAATCCGCGAAACTTTAGAACCTTTAGTGGTTTCCTTGCGAGATCAAGGGAAAGCCATGCGAATTGGGGTAAATCATGGTTCTCTCGCTGAAAGAATGCTATTTACCTACGGTGACACCCCGGAAGGCATGGTAGAATCTGCGTTAGAATTTATTCGCATTTGTGAATCCTTAGATTTCCACAACTTGGTCATTTCTATGAAAGCTTCACGAGTGCCTGTGATGCTGGCCGCCTATCGCCTCATGGCCAAGCGTATGGATGAATTGGGAATGGATTACCCTTTACACTTGGGGGTTACCGAAGCCGGTGATGGCGAATATGGACGCATTAAATCCACTGCGGGAATTGCCACATTACTGGCTGACGGTATTGGGGATACAATTCGTGTGTCACTCACCGAACCACCAGAAAAAGAAATTCCCGTGTGTTACAGCATTCTGCAAGCTTTAGGATTGCGGAAAACAATGGTTGAATATGTCGCTTGTCCTTCTTGTGGGCGTACTTTATTTAATTTAGAAGAAGTCTTACATAAAGTTCGAGAAGCCACCAAACACTTGACTGGCTTGGACATAGCCGTGATGGGTTGCATTGTCAACGGCCCCGGAGAAATGGCAGATGCCGACTATGGTTATGTTGGTAGAACACCTGGTTACATTTCTTTATATCGTGGTCGAGAAGAAATTAAAAAAGTCCCAGAAGCACAAGGAGTTGAGGAATTAATTAACTTGATTAAGGCAGATGGACGTTGGGTAGAACCTTAAAGGCAAAGTGGGGACTAGGAAGCAAGGAGAAAAAAACTTCTTAACTCTACTCCCCATTAGCCATTCCCCCGGATTGTCAAGTATTTTAATGAAATTAGTAACACATGCCTAGTCTGTACAATGTAACCCTGTGTTAGATTGGGCATACTGAAGATAAATTCTCCCTCTGACGCAGCTGTCATTATGGTGATTACAAAAAGTAGACTTGTTTTGGGTGCTACGGCGGTGACGCTTTCCACGATTGCAGTTACTAGTCTTGGCATTCACTCGCGAGGTCAAGCTTTATTTAAAGCAAGTCCCAAAGAATTAGTAGACGAGGTTTGGCAAATAGTTCAACGCCAATATGTAGACGGTACTTTTAATCAAGTAGATTGGCTAGCTGTGCGGAAGGAGTACTTGAATAAGTCCTACAGTAATCAGGAAGAAGCGTATAAATCCATCCGGGAAATGCTCAAGAAGCTGGACGACCCCTACACCCGGTTTATGGATCCAGAAGAGTTCAAAAATATGCAGGTGGACACCTCTGGGGAACTTACAGGTATCGGCATTACCATCAGTCAAGATGAAAAAACCAAAAAAATTGTAGTGATTTCGCCCATTGATGATACACCGGCATTTAAGGCGGGTATTTTGGCAAAGGATATCATTGTCAAAATTAATGGTCAAAGTACTCAGGATATGGATACCAACCAGGCGGTATCCCTGATTCGTGGTGAGCCAGGAACAAAAGTTAACCTGACTATTGAACGAGACGGCACACTCAAACAGTTTGACATCATACGCGCCCGCATTGAAATTCATCCAGTTAAGTATTCCCAAAAGCAAACTCCAGCAGGTAAACTTGGTTATATTCGTCTGAATCAGTTCAGCGCCAATGCTAGCCGTGAAATGCAAGGCGCCATCAAAGATTTAGAAAAACAACGGGTATCTGGATATATTCTAGATTTACGCGGTAACCCTGGTGGTTTACTCTACTCTAGTGTGGAAATTGCTCGGATGTGGCTGGATACAGGCACAATTGTTTCTACTATTGATCGCTGGGGTGAACAAGAACGAGAAGTGGCTAGGGGTATTGCTTTGACGAATAAACCCCTAGTGGTACTAGTTGATAAGGGATCAGCCAGTGCTAGTGAAATTCTTTCCGGAGCTTTACAGGATAATAAACGTGCCATTTTGGTGGGTTCTCAAACTTTCGGTAAAGGTTTAGTACAATCTGTGCGTCCATTAGATGACGGTTCAGGATTGGCGGTAACAATTGCCAAATATCATACTCCCAGTGGTAAAGATATTAATAAACACGGCGTTGACCCAGATGTGACCGTGGACTTGTCTGATCAGCAGCGCGAGCAATTGTGGTTGAAGGAGCGTGAAAAACTAGCTACGCTAGAAGACCCCCAATTTGCTAAAGCTGTGGAAGTTTTGGGTCAACAAATTGCTGCTAGAAATCTAACGAGTTCCGATAAAAAGTAAATTTGTTACCAATGCTAAAGGGGTGCAAGGTTTTGCACCCCGATATGAAGTTGCTTTTTAGGTCAGATATTTGCAAAACTGAAGACGTTGACACCCCCCTCCTGTTGTATCCCCCCAATTGCGCTAGAGTTGCAAATAAATGTGCATCTAGGAAGAAATATTTATGAAAGCAATCTTAATGACAGCAGTTGGTAGTCCTGAAGTTTTGCAGTTACGGGAAGTACCAGACCCCACTGGACTTTTAGGAAATAATCAACTTTTAATACGTTTAGCAGCGGCTGGCGTTAACCCCATTGATACAAAACTCCGTCAGCGAGGCACTTTTTACCCTGATCAAATGCCTGCAATTTTAGGCTGTGATGGCGCTGGTGTTGTTGAGGCGGTGGGTGCTGGTGTCAAAGAGTTTCGCTTAACAGATGAGGTATATTTTTGCTATGGTGGCTTGGGCGGATATCAGGGAAATTATGCAGAATATACTGTTGTTGATCAGGCATATGTGACACATAAACCTGCTTCAGTTTCTTTTGCAGAAGCAGCCGCAGCGCCTTTGGTATTAATTACTGCTTGGGAAGCTTTGTATGAACGAGGAAGATTAGCACCAGGGGAAAGGGTTTTAATTCATGCTGGTGCTGGTGGTGTTGGTCATGTAGCGATACAATTGGCCAAACTCAAGGGTGCTTTTGTCTCTACTACTGTGAGTTCTCAGGAAAAGGCAGATTTTGTCAAAGCATTGGGTGCTGATGAGGTGATTTTTTATCAAGAAACAGATTTTGTTCAGGCGGCGTTAAATTGGACTGATGGTGAAGGTGTAGATTTGGCTTTTGATACTGTTGGCGGTGACACTTTTGAAAAAACTTTTCCGGCTGTGCGGGTGTATGGCGATATTGTAACGATTCTTGAACCAAAGGCTGATACTGTTTGGAAAACCGCTAGACTGCGTAATCTCCGCATTGGGTTCGAGTTAATGCTGACTCCTATGTTGCAAGGCTTGGAGGAAAGCCTCAAGCATCATGGACAAATTTTGGAACAGTGTGCCAGTTGGATGAATGAAGGTAAGTTGAAACTTCAGGTTAGTCATAGGTTTCCTCTGGCGGAAGCTGCTAGGGCCCATCAAGTTCTGGAGTCTGGTTCAATGATGGGTAAAATTGTTCTGCTGATGAATGATGATTAAGCTTCCTCAATTTAGAAAACCGGGGATTTCTGAAGAGTGCATAAACGAACTTTCTTAGGCTGACTTAAACAGCCCCTACCCATTCCGCCAATATCAATTCCTAGCATCACCGCTACCTTTCTCAAAATGTTAGCAGCGCCATTACAGTCTGCATTAATCTTGAAACCGTCAGAAGTTTTATACACTCCGCCACTAACTCCTTTTCCGCCAACTGATAGACAAATGCTGCGTAGTTTTAACTAACCCAATGTATGACTTGAAAGATTCAGCTAGACTCGTCAATATTTGCTGAGAAGTATCAGAATACAATCCTTGGTAATAAATGTCTTTATAATAAGTTCCTAATGGTTTGTGCAAATCTACTTTTTAAGTTTATTAGCTATATTTCCCAATGCAGAACAGCCTTGCCTGACACTAGGTTGTTTTTTAGTAATTATTGTTATCATTTTGTCTTAAGTAGTGTGCAACTCAGTTGATCTATGGTCAAGCAATAAGAATTGTATTCTTTGCGGTAATCAGTGAAGATAGGAATTTAGAGCAGGTATGAGGAAAAAGATGTGCTCAGACGAGACAAACCCAATGAAGCAAGGTGATTGGTCAAACAGATAAATTTCTTACTAGGAGTAGTGTGATGCAAGCTGCAATAGGTGCAAACTTAACCAGAGATATTTGAAAATTACCCCAACAAGACATTTATGATCGACCATATTGGAATTAAAGTTAGTAACTTTGAACAAAGCAAAAATTTTTATGCCGTTGCATTAGCTCCATTGGGATATGAGTTAGTCAAAGAGTATGACAATACTGCCACTGGTGTTAAATATGCCGCTGGTTTTGGCGTTGATGGAAAAGCTGACTTTTGGATTGTTGACGGGGAAGTGAATACGCCGCCAGTTCATGTTGCTTTCACGGTAGAATCATGTGAGCATGTCAATGCTTTTTACGCAGCAGCTATTAAAGTAGGTGGTAAAGATTATGGCGCACCTAGTTGGCGATCACATTATTATTACTCTAAATACTATGGAGCGTTGGTTTTAGATCCAGATGGCCACAACATTGAAGCAGTATGTTACTAATAGTTTAAAATCAATGACAAATCAAGGTTTTTACTCTGACGCTTTGAGTTTGCTGCCTCAGGTAAATTTATATTTTTTTACGTCGGAACGCAACACCAATTAAACCAGTGCTAATAAGTAAAGAAACTATTGTTGTAGGTTCAGGAGTTGAAACCATAACTTGATTGCTTTTCATTTGGATTAAAGCCAGAGTAGTCGGCTGACTAAAATAACGTTGTACATAACCATCAGCATAACCCGTGGCAAACTTTTGATTACCGACAAAATCATAGTCAGTATCTGCATTAGTTAATGTCACATTACCTTCTTGTTCATAGCCGATAAAGTTCTTCTGGCCGTTTGTTGTCAAATCACCCGCTAGCTTAAAGGAGTCTAAGACAGTATTTTCATTGACATCAAATAGTGCAAACAATAACTCCCCACTAGCGGTGGAACTTTCTAGCCCAGGGTTATCTACTGATGTTGCTAGACTTAAATCACTTGTAAAATCAAAAGAAAAAAGAGTATCTGTTTCTATATCAAAGATACCTCTAATTGTAGTTTCACTTTCTGCCAGCCCTAAATAACCTGTGTTTTCACCCTCTGCAATGCTAGAAGAGAAGTTTAAAGCTTCTGTAGGTGTACCTCCAAAAGATGCGATCGCATCAGCTTCAGTGAATACATTCCCATTGTCAGAAACAACAATGGCATTGCTATTAGTGTCAGTGAAAGTATTGGTAGGACTTTGACTAAACTCTGTAAATACTAGTTCTCCTTGAGATAAAGCAAAAGTAGCAGCTTGACTAGGTGAAGTGACTAATACTGAACTCGCTAAAACCGGAGTAACTAGTAGTAATAATGGTTTAAAGAATCGCAGATATTGTTCCATTTTATCTTCTGCTGTTATTTTTTATTTTCTCACACCGAGCAATTAAAACTAGAGCTAGATTTTGAGGAACTGCTAGAACAATTGCCAGAAGACATGGTGATGGAAATGCTTTGTTGAATCTCACTTTTACCATAGCCAGATGATGAGGCTATACTTGTTGATTGAACAATAATCTGGCCAGTTGGTGAGACTCTACGCTTAACTGCAAATTGATACCTAGGCATGACTTTTTCGTCTATTCAGACTTAATGAAAGAGATAGATAGTGACTCAAAGCCACTATCTACCTGACTAATTATCTTGAACTATTAGTAATACTTTGTCTCCTGGTCTTTGACAGCTGCTGCTGTTGAACGGGATGCAGCATCAGAAGAAACACCTTCGTATACCTCTGCAAAGGTGATGGTTTCAGCATCTGTGTTTGCACCGTATGCTTGAGCAACTGCTTGAGCATCAGCAAAGTTACCAACAAGTTTTACTGCAATATCAACTTTCTTCAAGATATCAACATTGACTTTGCTTTCGATGTGTTCTAACTTGTCGTTTGCGATCTGGAAACCACCACCACCAACAATAGAAGAACCTTCAACAGCTTCCAAAATGTTCAAATCAGAAATAATCATCATTTTTCTCCTAGTTTGTAGTCCTTTTGATGAACTTTTTCCATTTCCATAACCAATTTTTTTTTGGTTGGTTATGTCCCTACAATAACCAATTTCTAAAAAAAAAAACTAGCTTTTTATTCGTTTTTTCTAAAAAAAATCTATGTTATTTAGATATCACAATCAGCAACGGATAAAAAATCTAGTAATATCAATGACTTACGCTTATTTTACTGCAATCTTTACAATTAAATAAGTATGTGAACGTCAAAAATAAAATCAGCAGGATATAGCTACCCGATTTCTCAAGGAAATCGGAAATCTTTTATAAAATCACATTGATAACTATTCAACTTTTTTAATCCCAACAAAAATATATCGCTAGAATGATTTTAAATTCATTCCAGCGATATTATCATTGGCTTAATACAATATAAATTTGACAGATTTTTGTCTCATTTATATAATAAAAATGCAAAGATCAAGTTAATAATCCAAACGACTACTAACTAAAGGTGTTTGTAGTCGTTTTTACATCCAACACAAATTCAACATCTGCATATATGGCTGGGAAGATGTAATTTTGGTTGAAATATACTTAATAGTAATACTTACCACTAGGCTCAGAATTAGAATCAGAACTAGCAATAGCTAGATTATCATTTTTGATCTCGATATTGATGACATTTACGAGAGAAGGTAATTTTTCGTCTTCCTTGACATGATCTTTTTTGTAATTTTTGGGACTATAATATTTTTTGTCCTTCTTATCATGCTTTTCATATGTATCATTGTAGTAGCAGCAACAACCGCCAATAACATTTGCAGCTTCTACGGTTTCTAAGATGTTTAAATCAGAAATAATCATTGACTTTCTCCTGGAAAATTTACTTTTCTTTTAACCGTTGTTCTCTTCGGTTATGTTCTTAATATAGTCTATTAAGAAAGAAAGTCAATGTGTCTTGCAACAACTTTTTTCTGAAAAAATATTAATTTGGATACCAATTGGACATTTGAATTTAAAAATTTTTATGCAAAAAATAATAAAAATATTCCATTGACTAAAAATAACTTCTAACAAGCAACTAATTTTAAAGACAATAGAATAAGATTAAAAAATAATGGTTTCAATACTTTTGACCATTAGTTATAATCATCCATATATTCATTAAATACAAATATTTACCAATAGCTCATAACCGCCTGCTTGATAGCTGTTAACAGACGGTTTAGACAAACATAGAAGAGTTGATTTGTTCTAGGGTTGCTATTAGTTAGAAAAATACAAGACTTTACAATTCAATGAAGTACAACTTTCAAGATTATAAATCTTTTGGGGGCAGTAGGATGCCCACTCTTGTGTACCTCACTTAGATCCAGTTGGCTGTATTTGCAGTTTAACTAAAACAGCATGAGCTAAATAGCACAACCTTTTGAAGTCGAGCAAAAATTTATAGAATAAGCTTTTTGAGTTCACGGCGCTACTAGCTATTCGGTGTTAGCTATAAATTATGACTTTTGAAGTAATTCCTTCCCTGGCTCTACGGTTTCCGCATTTAGCTGAGTAATTATTTCCGTACACTCGATTTTTTGTTTTAACCAAGCAGTGAATAATTCTGTAACAATTTTTTCCCGTAACGATTCATCTAATTGGGGTTGAATAATTTCTTCCACCCAAATTAAATACACTCCTTTCAGAGTAGCAATTGGTTTGAGAATCTGCGGTGGAGTTGCTGCAAATACAGCAGCAGCAATTTCTGGGCGAAAATCTTTGCGGTGTTGTCGTCCCTGATACCCATAAGTAGCACGCAGTTCTGGTTCAGAAATATATTGACGAGCAATTTCAGGAAAACTGATTTCTTCTTCTTCCACCGCATAAAACAGTTCTAAAGCCAAGTCGTTGTCCTCCAATATCACTTGATATGTAATACCAGCTACATAATCTAGTTGGTGTTGATAAAAGAAGCGCTCGACTTGAGACGCAAATAAATGATTAGCTAATTTATGAGCCAGAATTTTGTTGCGGAGTGATTCTTCAAACTCATGCACAGAAAGATAGTTTTTCTCTAACCATGACAATGTATCTTGAGCTTTGACAAGCTTTTTAGCTAAACGTAAGTTATCTCCTTCTTGCTGTATTTCTTCTGGTGTGACTGTAATTCCTGAATTTTTGGCTACTTCTCCAATAATCTTTTGAGATGCGATCGCCTCTACTACATCAGGAACTTGAGAAGATAGTTTGAGGTTGTGAATGATATCTGAACCAGAAATAGTCAATATTTGAGGCATGAAATAATTCCCCTGATAATCTGGCTATTTTGTAATTTATTTACAACCAATGACCAATGACTAAAGCTCTAAACCGTTTTTGTGCAATTTTTTAAATGGATCTAAAACAAAGTCAATCACTCGTCGTTGACGTACAATAATTTCAGCATTTGCTGTTTGACCTGGAGTTAATGGAATACGTTTTGTACCGCTTTGGATATATTTCTGTTCTAAGGTAATTTCTAACTCATAGGTTTCTATATTGCCTTGGGGTGTTTGAGTAATCTTAGAATCAGGAGAAATCCGAGCAACTTTGCCTTGAACAATGCCATATTCCTGGAAGGAGTAAGCATCAAACTTGATTTTTACCGGCATTCCCACTTTTAAGAAGCCGCTATCCTGAATGGGCATATTAGCTTTGAGTACCATTTCCGTATTTTGGGGTGCAATATCGGCAATTCTCTGGCCGACTTGTACCACTTCTCCTGATTTGGTGACTGGTAACTCAAAAATTATGCCATCAACAGGCGATCGCACCACTCGTTGCTGGATTTGTAGATTTATAGATGCGATTTTGCCGTTAGTTTGAGCAATTTCTGCCTGTAAATTAGCAATTTGTGTTTCTAATTCTTTAAGTTGTTCTTGATATTTGAGTATAGCTAATTTACCTGCTTGTAGTAAGCTTTGATAGCTGTTTTCTTCCCCTACTAGTTTATGTTTTGCTTGTTCGATATCAGATTTTAACTGATTCATTGTTGTCTGATAGCGGGTCATTTCTTCCTCCAAGCGTAACTCTGCTTGTTTAACATCAGATTGGGCTTTGGCGTAGAGTCGTTTGCTTTCTTGTTCTTCTTTTTTGAGTTGGTCAACTTGATTTACCGAAACTGCACCATCACTAACAAGTTTTTCAAAGCGGCTGACTTGTCGGGAATCTATACTCAAACGATTTTTTGCCGCTTGCAAATCATTTTGAGCAATTTCAATTTGCTGCTGCACCTGCTTGATGAATGGCTGTCTTTCTAACTTTTGCAGATCATACATACTTTGTTTAAAACCCAGGTTTTGTTTTGCCTGGTTGACCTGGGACATTTTTTCTAAAGCTTGAAACTGATTTTGTTGTTTCTGAATATTAAGTGTTAACTGTAGTTGGTTTTTCAGCAGATCAAACTGGGCTGCTTGATTTTGCAGAGCAGAAAGTTTAGCCTCGGCTTGCTGAAGTTCGGTTGTCAAAATATCAGAATCAAGTTCTACCAGCACTTGTCCGGTGGTGACAGTATCGCCTTCTGCCACTTTGACAGCTTTAACACTTCCTCCTGCTTGGGAATCTAATTTTTGTGTTGCACCTTTAGGTTCTATACGTCCCCTAGCGCTACCAGTTTCATCTACTTTAGATAAGGTTGCCCAAGGTAAAGCCAGAGCTGCAAAGCCTAATAGTGTATAAAACACACCGCGAGTCCAGACCTTTGGTAAGGCATCTAGCAGTTCTTCCGTACCGTAATATAAATCTTGGGTTTCACCTTCTGCAATCGGCTTGTCAAATTTAGTAGTCTCTTGGTCGGGTTGAAAATAAACTTTATACTCATCCTGCTCTTTTTTGAGCAGTACAGATGAGGAATTAATAGAGGTATGAGGCATAGTTTTATAGAGAATGGATAATTATTAATCGCATCAAACCACTTGAGCTAGTTGTTGTTGATTGAGGTAGTAGTAATGTCCTTTTTTGGCGATTAATTCGTCATGAGTACCGCTTTCTACTAATACACCCCGGTCTAAAACTAAAATCAAATCAGCATTGCGGACTGTAGAGAGCCGATGAGCAATAATTACGCTGGTACGCCCTTGGAGAATTGTTTTGAGGTTGTTCTGAATAATGCTTTCTGATTCCGAGTCTAGGTGACTGGTGGCTTCATCAAAGAGTAATAATCGAGGATTACCGAGTAAGGCTCTAGCAATAGCTAGGCGTTGGCGTTGTCCACCAGAAAGCATTCCGCCGCTTTCACCAATTTGAGATTCGTAACCCATTGGCAATTGCTGAATAAATTCATCTGCTCCTGCTAATCTTGCAGCTTGAGTAATTTCTTCTAATGTGGCTTCTGGGTGAGCGATGCCAATGTTTTCTATAATCGTGCCACCAAAGAGAAATGTATCTTGATCAACAACACCTATTTGAGAACGGAGCGATCGCAAAGAAATCGTAGTAATATCAAAACCGTCAATGAGGATTTTGCCATCTGTTGGTGGGTATAGACCTAAAATCAACTTGCTCAAAGTTGTTTTTCCCGAACCACTACGTCCGACCACTGCGACCATTTGCTCCGGCTGAATTTCAAAGTTAATATTTTGCAGCACATTAGTCTCACTTTCTTTGTGATAACGAAAGGTGACATTTTGAAAGCAAATATGGCCCCCCAGTCTACCCAGAGCCTTGCGGGGTTTATTTTGCAAGTCTTCTTCAGGTTCTGCCTCTAAAACATCATTAATCCTTTCTGTAGAAATAATAATTTCCTGTAATTCGTTCCATAACATTGACATCCGTTGAAAAGGACTCAATACTCTACCCACTAACATATTAAAAGCTACTAATTGGCCCATAGTCAGATCCCCTTGAATAACTTGCCATGCACCAAACCACATCAAGGAAGCATTGACAAAGGTTTGAATAATCCCACTAATGATTTGCAGACGGTTACCAATTACTTGGGCATTAAAACTTTTTTTCACCAAATCATTGAGCAGTTCTTCCCAACGCCAGCGAACTGTTTGTTCAATGGCTAAGGAACGGACTGTGCGAACTCCTGTGAGAGATTCAATCAGATAACTGTTTTCTTTGGCTCCAGCATTAAAAACTTCTCTGGAAATCCGACGCAAAATGCTAGTGCTAGCCAAGGCCACAACAAAAAATGGTGGCACTGTTAATAATACGAATAAAGTCATGCGCCAGCTATACCAAAACATGATGCTGAGATAGATGGCTAATGTCAGTATATCCAGAATAATTGAAAGAGTCTCCCCCGTGAGGAAGCGCTGAATTTTTTGGTTTTCTTGAATCCGAGAAACAATATCTCCAACATAACGAGACTCGAAATAAGCTAAAGGTAAGCGAAAAGTATGTTTAATAAATCCCACCAGTAGGGAAATACTGACACGTTTGGCTGTGTGATCCAGAAGATATTGCCGCACTGCATTCATAGCAATACCGAACAAACCAAAAATAATCATTCCCACACCCACGGCGTTTAAGGTGGGAACACTGCGTTGCACCAGCACTCGATCTAGTAATAACTGAGTGAATATCGGTGTTACCAGTCCAAATATTTGCATCAGCACACTGGCTATGAACACTTCTAGCAGTACCCAATAGTGAGGTTTGACTAACTCAAAAAACTTCCAGAAATTAGCATTTTCATTTTTGGTGGTTTTGAGTAGCTCTGTAGGTTGCAGTAATAAAGCATAACCAGTCCAACCTGTATTAAATTGGCTTCTGGTAAGACTGCGTTGACCAATGGCAGGATCGCCGACGATAATGCGCTTTTTGGTAATTTCATAAACTACAATAAAGTGGTTGCCTTCCCAGTGAGCGATGGCAGGTAAAGATTGTTCTGCTAGTTTATCGAAGCTAGCTTTCACAGGACGGGTGGCAAAACCCAGGTTTTCTCCTACTGCTGCTAAGGCTCGTAGAGATGCACCACTACGGTTAACGTTGGTCATATCCCGCAAGCGATTAACACTAAACTGCTTACCCCAATATTTACCAATCATGACTAAGCAAGCAGATCCACAATCTGCCGCACTTTGTTGGGCATAGAAGGGATAGCGTTTGCTCAGGCGTGTCCACCAATGCCCTATTTGCACTTTCGGGCTGGGAAAGTAAGGGTGTGTTTGATTTTCCTTGGCTTTTGATTGTGGTTCTCGCCGGGGAAAAGGTATAACGTTGGCTGCGTGTTCACCTTGTCTTGGGGATGGAGGAGAAGTCCTTCTATTGGTCTTTTCTCCCTTGGTTTGATTTCCAGGTATTAAAGTGGTGTGTTGTTCATGGTCAGGGACAAAGGAACCCAAGGCCGAACAGTGTTCCAGTGCTTTTTCCCAGTTGGAACTCTTGAGGATGTAAGCAATTGTAGGTTGTATGGCTTGCCAAGTTCCGTGTCTTGGTTCAGCAGAGATTTGACCTGGTGTCAAAGAATAACCTTCAGAATTCAGCAATTCACCTTTGTACAAGAGCCATAAATGGCAATCGGGGAATTGTCTATTTACAGAACCAATTTCTAGGTTGTGTCGCTCAAACAAAGGTAGGGCTTTCACCATGGCTTGAAATTCGCTGGGGTGTCCGGGAAATTGAGAGTTTTGGCGACATGAAAGCAGTAAATCCCACATTTCTGCCCGAAAAAACAGGCGATCGCGGATCTGAGGATATTTGTCCATCAGTTCTTGCAATATCTCTTGTCCGAGATAGCCAAGTTCTAAGTTGTGTGAGCTTCTGGCCGTGTAATGACTAAAATTTTGCTCTCGAAACAAAGTCATTTCACCAAATGAAGACCAGGCTGACAGAGTAGTGATTAAGTTATCAGAACTATCTGAAAATCTGACTTTGCCTGCAAGAATGATGTAGATACCAGGGATCATTTCTGCTGATTGCCAGAACTGCTTTGCTACTGGTGGTTGCAAAAGTTTTACAGACGCCAAACACCTATTTAGTTCTTGTTTTGTTAGTTTCTCTCCCAAGGTGTGAGTGATTTTTTCACTTAGATATTGCTGGGAAAATACCGTCGTCATTACCTAACCTCCAAAAGAGAATTAGTTATTGGTCTGAATCAGGCTCAATCACCAATTGCCAATTAACCTAAAAATTAATTTTGCCAGCCAGAAATTAACTATCAATTATTCGCTTATGGGGAATTTCACCAAGTGATTGGTTGAATTAATTTAAGTTTCTACATAATTTATCTATTTAAATCTACAAATAGACATAAGTATTAGACAAAAGTAAATCCCGGTTTGGATTGATTCAGCCTTTTTCGTTTTTCAACTTACTTACTACTGGCTATTGGTATATTTAAGATAATTATTGTAAGTTTTAGTTTATTCCTAGCCGTGCAAAACAGAAAATATCAGCCCTATAACAATCAACTTAGTAACAGTTTTTGACGAAGCGTGTCACGCCAAACTGGCAAAAAATGAAAATTTAAAAAAAAATTCTATAAAAACAAAATATTTACCATGCTGATGGTAAATATAGATAATTTTTGTCCAAATCATTTCAACAGATAATATGGAAAGAGCAATAATTGTATTTTCATCATTCCACTGTAACAGTCTATCAGCATTCATAAAAACCAAAAATTCCGCTATCTCAAAAGATAGCGGAATTTTTAGACTGGTAATTTTTTAAATCAATAGATAACGGTGTGGAGCTTACATGGTTCCGGCTAAACCTTTACTTCTAAAGACTTCAGCAACTCAGTATTGACGCCCGATTCACGGGTAAGGGCAATTTTACCAGTACGGGCGATTTCCCTTAAACCAAATTTTTGTAAGACTTGAACGATCGCTACCATCTTACCAGGATCCCCCACAACCTCTAAAGTGAGGGAATCTTCTGCCACGTCTACCACTCGCGCCCGAAAAATTTGAGCTAGTTCGACTACTTCTGAGCGATTGCTGCTAGTCGCATTCACTTTTAAAAGCATCAATTCTCGCTCTACACAAGGAGTTTCCGTGATATCTTGTACTTTGAGCACGTTGACCAACTTATATAGTTGCTTGGTGAGTTGCTCAATTACGCGATCATCTCCAGGTACAATCATCGTAATACGGGAAACTCCTCCTTGCTCTGCTGGACCAACTGCAAGGCTTTCTATATTAAAGCCACGACGGGCAAATAAACTGGAGATACGGGACAGAACACCCGCCTCATCTTCTACCAAAACAGAAAGGGTATGTTTCATCTTCGCCAACACAGGCTCAGGCAACCATCATAGTGACATATTTCCACACTTTAACAAGTTGTAAGTGTGATTGCTCGGTGACTTTCGGTATCCTTGCGGGTATTAACCACAGGTCACTTCGTACTCCGCGACAAAATCCTCATCACAGTCGCATATACAACATGTGAAATTCCTTTTACCATCAGAGTCTTACTCGTCCACAGCCCAGACCGGGTAGAGTTGCACACTGTCAGTTGTTAAGATGTTGTCAGAGCAAGCAATTAGGTATTAATGTGATTAATCCATTCCTTCCAAGCGTATCATAGTTACGTTAACTTATTAGTGTCAGGTTGAATTTTAAACTCAATGCCTCAGAATTTAGGGACAAATTATACTGAGTGTAACAACCTTCGGTAGTGCACATCTTTTCGTCGGCAGATGTAAATGATTTGCCAAGGTTTTATCCTGGAAGTAGGATGAAAACTCAAGCAAAAATTCGGAGAAAAGCCGTTATGAGTTGGTTAAAAAGACTTTTTGGATTAGAAAAACCTCAAAATGCCCAAGTGAATCCTCAACCGCAGCAAGCAGCCCCAAGTGCCGCCGCTACTACCGAATCAATTCCGGCGGAGCGTTTAGGATTAAACGGAGAATACGACCAAAGTGGGTTAGCCAAGCGGGTAGCCTTGGCATTTGATCAAGATTCGCAACTGGGGGATATTGATACTCTCTGGGTTGCTCAAACCAGCAGCACTGTGGTACTAAGGGGTAGGGTTCCCAACCAAGATATTCTCAATAAGATGGTTAGCGTGGCGCGTTCAGTTCGTGGTGCTACAGATGTGAAAACCGATGAGGTAACAGTGGGGTAATCCGTAATTATTAAACCACACAGGTTTTGTTAATTAAGTATTATTACTTAATGGTGGACGGGTGTTGGTGTGTCTGTTGATCCAATCTAGAATCAGCTGATTAACTGTCTCTGGATTTTCATCATGGGGACAATGACCTACATCTTCTAAGTTGACTAGTTCTAGCTCTTGGTTGTACTGGGTAAATTTTTGCGCTACTCCATTAGGTACGAATTTGTCCTTTTGTCCCCAGATTAACAGCATTGGTACCCTTACTTTGGCTAATATTGCTTTGACACTGGGACTAAAGTTAACAGCGATCGCAGCTCTAAACAAGGCAGTAAAAGCACGAGCTGAACCTCTGTCTTGGGGTGGTCCTGCTAGAATTTCTACGAGTTCATCGCTGATGGCTTCAGGATTAACGTAAGCAAGACCAGCCCAGCGGCGCAGCACCTTCGGTCGCCGCAGGAAGTAAAACACAGGTTTGAGTATCAACGGAGAAGCAACTATTTTTTTAATTCCTGTCACCACAGGTCGCAGAAAAGGCGGGATAGCCTCTTGTTCTAAGGATGGGTCCGGTAAACTCATCATTACTATACCCTTGACCATTTCTGGATGGGCAGCCCCAGCTGCTAAAGAAATCAGTGAACCATTGGAATTACCGATTAATATAACTGGTTCACAGATAAATGCTTGCCAAAATTCGTATACCTGGTCTACCCATAGTTGAATGCTGTAATTGGCTGCGGCTTTTTTGGAAGCACCAAAACCGAGCATATCTAAAGCATAAACGGTATGGTGTTGTCCTAAGACTTGTATGTTGTGTCGCCAATGACCAATGGAAGCACCAAAACCGTGTAGCAGAATTAAAGGTACGTTGTTTGGGTGATTTTGGCTGGGTCGAATGTAAGTATAACGAGTTTGCCAACCTCGCCACACCCAATCTCTTTGATTACCAACTCTTTGTTGCCAGTGTAGCGTAGTGGTCATTTTTTCCTCCCATTGATTTTACTGTCATACCTATTAACAGCTTGAGCCAAATCTTGTTGTAAAAAAAAGTTTTTTTGACATATTGAGAACAAGAATCACCACCATGTAAAATACGATGAGCCCAACAATAACCCTTGTAAGGCGAAATATATTGTTGATAAAAGTTAATACTGAAGACTGATATCTTGCTGATCATGTTACCAAAATAACACATTGCTGAGGTGTGTGGAAAGGTGCAAAGCCCCAACTGCTGAAAGAAATCAGGTATATTGTTATTCATGAATAATTTAGGTAATAATGTATAAATTACCTTATTGATAATTAAAAAATCAGGATATTATTCTTATGACCTTGTTAATTTTTTACATAAAAATAAAATAATTAAACGACCTTATGTGGGTATTTGCCGAAGCCATCGCCTAGGGTACAGGGAAGCAATCATTAGAAGTGTAAACTTGGGGTGTGGGAATTTCCCGGCACTTTTACATCTTCGTACTTGCGTCGCTTCCCTTATGAGAAGTGGAATTAATGGAAACAACTTATAGGATGGATAGTAACAAGTTAGCAATCCTTAGTCGCTTCCCTTATGGGAAGTGGAATTAATGGAAAGCCATATTTGCTATCATCACTGTGTTGACATACTAAAAACAGGGATGAGTTTACAACAGATTCGTCAACAGCTAAATGTTGACCTAAAAGCTGTCCCCCTGGTTGCACAGCAAAACACGTAAGTAGTCACAACAACTCACATGAGGAATTTTACTTATTTTCTCCTGGACAGGATTATTACTAATTTCCTCAATGAGGATGTTGTTTTGCTTCTCATTGGTCACTACTGGCAGAATAATTGGGATGCCATCGCTGGTGACAATTGATCAATATAGTTTAATATCAGAAAGTGTTTTAGTAAACAGATGAATTGTAGGCATCTTTACAGATAAAAATGTTGCTGTAGCCGCCAAGACGAAAGTCATCCTTCTTAAATTATTTATTTAACTAATTCCTGAGTATTTTTTATTTTTAGTTGAGAATCACAAAACATTTTTACCAACACTTGTTCTGCCACAGCCTTAACTACATTAATGCTTACCGAATTTCCTAATTGATAGTAAGCTTTATCATCATTATGATGAAGTAAAAAATTATCTGGAAAACCCTGTAAACGTGCTGCTTCACGGGGAGTTATTCGTCGGACTCGCTGATTATGATAAACGCCTAATCTATTAGCATCACTAGCAACCAATGTCACAGAAATTTTCCTAGGATCTAAAAATTTATAAACTTCAAATGAAAAATTACCAGATAAAGGTTTATATTTACCATTAATCAGTTTCAAATATTTCTTAGCAACTAGTGAATTCAAAACATCTGCCAAATTAGGATAATCACAGAAACTGGCTATTTGTTCTTGAGTCAGTAGTTTACCGTCTTGTATGTCACCAAATTCTTTGTTGCGTCTTTTTAAGATAAAACGGTTCATCAATGCAATTTCTTCTACAGTACATTCACCACGCAAACCTAATTCCCAAGAATGAATAGATTTACCACCTCTATAATCAATTAGCCTTACACCATGGAGTCGATTTAAATCATTGTTAAATATCCGTTTCAAGGCATTAATAAACTCTGGAGAACAGTCATATTTACTGCTAGGATTATCTTCTAAAATATCAGACACACTCACATTTCTTTTTGTTTGATCAAATAAAGATAACTGATTATCATTATAACTATGAGAATCTTTTGGTCCAACATCCGACATCAAATCAAATACAGGATTAGCATTTAAAATGCCAATTAAATAAATTCGCAGTCGATTTTGGGGTAAGCCGAAATTTGCGCTGTTGAGTAAAAAAGCATCAAAGCTGTAACCTCTTTTTCGTATTTCGTGTTTGATCGTTGCCAAACTTTTACCTTGATCATGACTATAAATACCTCTAACATTTTCAAAAATAAAAGCTTGTGGTTTATATGTATCAAGCAATCTAGTAATTTCAAAAAATAGTGTACCTCTGGTGTCGCCAAACCCTTCTTTTTTGCCAGCATAAGAAAATGATTGACAGGGAAACCCGGCTAATAATATTTCATGTTCTGGTAGTTTATCTATAATTCGGATATCACCTAAAGACTGGTGATTGAAATTTCTTGCATATACTAGTTGAGCATCTGTATTGATTTCGCTACTTAAAACACATTCGGTTTCTATATTTAATCCATGAGCAGCTTGTTCAAAGGCTAATCTAATTCCTCCTATCCCTGAAAATAAATCCACGAATCTAATTTTTTGCATACTTTTAAAACCTGTGTTACTAAAATTCACTACTTGAAACTTAGACCCATTTATATGTCTACAAAGTATTTCTGCAAAAAACTACAAAGTAGACCAAGTTCCTCACCAGAAAAGGCGACTGTGCAGTGACTATAAGAACAAATTATCTTGAGAGCATTTTCTCTTTCAAAGTTACCAGCACCATCTAGGACGTAAGCTATTTTATATCCAAGTGTTTGAATTTGATCAAACCTCGATTTTGCTTGTCCAGCTTTGCGCTCAATCACACTATTTGTAGTTACTTGAAAGCTGACTTCAATAGCTACATACCTATTATTTTTATAAACTATAATATCAAATGCTGTCGGTTTATTGTCCTCAGTATGGCTTACACCTGGTATCTGTCCATTTGCTTTGATATTAATACTTGGAATATCAAGGTTATCTTCTAAATATTTTTTTACAAAACTTTGGGTAATTTGTCCTAAGTTATTTGATTGAGAACCAGCAGTAATCCGACTAACCCAAATATATCTTTGTCTAATAAATTGCTGTAATTTATCTGTTATACCTATATAGTTACCTATTTCACATTTGAATAGGATTTCTGCCGCTTTTTCAGTTATGGAATTACCACCAAATAAAAGCAAAGCTATTATGTCTTTGTGAAGTAGAGATAGAGGTGACTTTTCCAGTACTTTTTTGTCTTTATAATTGATACTCTCTAGTATTTTTTTTGCATTTATACCCAGTTTAGTGTTGCTGAGTCGACCCTGTACAGGTAAAACTTGAAAACTATAAGAGTAACTTTTTGTATTCCATAAATAATCCAACCTTCTCTCGGGAAAAATTGAGTCAAACTGAGTATTTAACCGCTGAATCATTTCACCCCCAAAGTCAGCTAGAACAAGTAAATGTTTTAAAAATAAATTTGCTGGAAGGCTGCAAGATTCAATAATTTGAAATAGCCCATCTAAATGAGATACACGAACACTCAAAATTGCGATAAACTGATCTTGCGTTTCTATGAGTTTGGGAATTAAACTTAGTTCTGCTTCTTGTTTTGATAATTCTGAAGGCCAAAACATACAGGCTAACTTACGTAAATCATCAACATTTCTCTGATAAATTTGATTGCACATAATTAATGATTTCGCTAATAGACTCATGTACTAATGTAATGTATTTTCCAGGCTAATTCCTGAATTACCCCCCTCCCATTGGGCTATCCATTACCCACATCTTTCTTAACATTGCTGGAAGGCAAACACAATAGAGGTTGTAGAGATGGGCAGAGTGGGGAGGATTGACAAAAAAGAATAAGTATGTAAATTGAGAAAACCCAACAGGTGATTGAGTTTTTGAATACAGGGGCGAGGGGCTACCTTCCGCCATAGGCGATCGCTAAATATCAAGATGAGATGGGGAATCGGAGTGAAGTAATTGCCAAGTAGCAGCAATATGGTGTAAGCGTCGTAGCCCACGCCAAATGGTTTTCACACCCGGTTCACCATCACCTTTGCGACCCAAAAAACCACCAAGAGTGGCAATCATTCGCACAGCATCATGCAAAGAAGGTGGCTGGTCTGGAGGAATAGGATTTTTGTTGATAGTGGCACATAAGGACTGCCATTCACTGTTTTCCAAAACAACATCACAAGGTAAATCAGGATGAACTCGTGCTTGATAAGTAAGCCATAACAATCGCCAAGGGACAATAGTATAAGTGGCTAGTGCCATGTGAATTCGGTCAGCAGTTTCCAGTTGTAATTTCTCGATGCCACAGCCACTTTTTAATGTGTAATGATAACGTTCTATCAACCAACGGTAAGTGTACCATTGAACACAACATGCAGCATCTTCTAGACTGTTAATTTCTAAGCTAGTAATTAATAACCAACTAATGGGATTTGTGCCTGGAGGTGGATTTTCCTCTTCTGCCAAAATTACTTGTAACCTGACAGGTTTTAGCTGTAAACGTCCAATATGGTGTAATGGTACTTGAATATCAAAACTCGTGAACCTAATTGTCAGTCTCGCCTGTCTGGAACTATGTTCTGGAGAGCGTTTGACTTCTACAGTCACTGTTCCAGATGCTTCCATTTGACGAATGGCAAGATGTAGATATTTGCCACAATGGTCTACTTTACGATTATGAGTCCCACGAATTAGTAAGTGTGATTTTTCTCGACGTTGCTGGCTAAAAAGGTCAAATATATCCGCTTCTGAGTCACCTATTGTTATTACTTCAATTTCTGAGGGAATCAAATTTTGTGTAGTCTGCAACCCATCCAACCAACGTTGACTTTCTTTTTCTTTTGTCTCTCGTTGACGACGTTTTTTAGCAATACCTAAATTCTCTTGTTCTCTTGCCCATACTTGCTGCTCAATAATTCCTAACGGTACTCCATTACTTGTGGCTGCAAGTGTTGAATGTACTTTTAATCCTGATGATTTTCTGTGGTCAAGATAACCTACTCCTTTTGTGGCTGGGTGCGATGTCAAATCTATGTTTGTTGTATCTTGTATTGCCAATACTATCTCATGTTTTTTGATTCTTTCTATGGTGCTGGATGTGTGGGCAGCACGAATATCACTTGCTTGAAAATGTGGTGATTTCCAAAAATTATATGCCGCCTTTGTTGCTGCTATATTTCCACAAGCAAGTGGTACACTACTATCTGGTTGTGCTGCTAAATCTTCTACTATCCTGATTAACCGCTTGTTTCGACGTGCATCCCCTAAGTTTACCTGTGCCAATTCTTTCGCTGCCCACTTTTCCATGATGCCATTACCCACTCTCCTCTTTCAAAACTATAGCCATCAAGGCTTTCACTCTGATGTTAAGTCTTTTGTCTAATTGTTAAGAAAGATGTGGGTAATGGATAGCCCATTGGGAAGGGGGAGTATAACTAGGCGCTGAAATACTTAGCTAGTGGGTGATAAGCAATAATCGCCGTGGTGGACTGTTCTGGATAAATTTGCTCACTTTCATCCATATACAGATTAATTCTGTGAGTATCCAACAGCTCGAGCTGCTTATACTGATCCTGAATATTCGGACAAGCCGGATAACCGAAACTATACCGTGAACCTTGATAACGCTGTGCCAAAATATCCCGAATATTATCAGGTTCCTCACCACCAAAACCCAACTCACGGCGAATTCTAGCGTGAGTCCATTCCGCCAAAGCCTCAGCCACCTGCACAGCTAAACCGTGGAAATACAGATAATCTGTGTATTGATTATCAGCAAACAACTTTTGAGCAAACTCCGTAGCTATCTCTCCCACAGTCACCGCCTGCATGGAGAAGACATCAATTACCCCCGACTCCTTCGGGGCAAAGAAATCTGCAATACATAGCCGCCGCAAAGACTTCTGTCTTGGAAACTCAAAACTTGCTCTTACCTCTGGGTTCTCTGCGCCTCTGTAGTTCAGATCATAAACATACAAAGTATTCCCCTCAGCCTGACAAGGAAAATACCCATAAATCACCTGAGGATGTAACAAATTTTCAGCAATTATCCTTTGCTTCCAATTCTCCAAAACCGGATAAACCTTCTCATGTAAGAAAACTTGATACTCCTCCTTAGACTGTTCCTTTGGCTTGCGGAACTGCCATTGTCCAGCAATTAAAGCCTGTAAATCCAAATACCAAAACAATTCCTCAAGGGAAATATCATCAGGCTGTAACCACTGAGTTCCCCAGAAAGGCGGTGTAGGACGTTGAATATCTGCCGCCACAGCTTCAGAACGTCGGGTATCAATGATAACCGGGGATTTGGTGCCGGGAACGGAGGACTTGGGATTGGTAACCGAAGAAGTAGTGGTTTGTGGTTGTGCTTCTACCTCATCCAAAAATCCCTGACAATCATCCCAATTATTCCCAGCCTTAGCTGGCATTAATTTATCCATAAAGTGTAAATCAGAAAAAGCATCCTTGCCATAAATCACCTTACCCTTATAAGTGTTTTGGCAATCTTGATACACAAACTTCGCAGTTAATGCTGCGCCACCTAAAATCACAGGAACAGTAATACCTTTTTCGTTAAAAGCCTCCAAATTTTCCTTCATGAAAGCAGTGGATTTCACCAACAACCCACTCATAGCAATACAATCAGCTTTGTATTCTTCGTAGGCTCGGATAATATTTTCCACAGGCTGCTTAATTCCCAGATTAATTACCTTGTAGCCATTGTTAGTTAAAATAATATCCACCAAGTTTTTACCAATATCATGGACATCACCTTTAACCGTAGCAATGATAAAGGTTCCCTTAGCACTGTTCCCAGTTTCCGACTTTTCCATGAATGGTTCTAGATATGCAACCGCGGCTTTCATCGTTTCTGCAGACTGCAACACAAAGGGTAGTTGCATTTGTCCTGAACCGAACAAATCCCCAACAACCTTCATCCCATCCAAAAGGAAAGTATTAATAATATGCAAAGGGGGATAATGTTCTAAAGCCTGTGTCAATATTTTTTCTAACCCAATGCGTTCGCCATCGATAATATGGCGCTTGAGGCGTTCTTCCAGAGGTAAACTTTCATCAACACCTTTGTCCCGTTTTGTCGTTACCCCTTCAAACAAAGTAGTAAGTTCTGCTAAAGGATCATAAACGCAGACATCACCCTCAAATCTTCGGCGGTCATAAATTAAATCACGAGAAACTTCTTGATACTTGGCTTCAATTTTAGATAAGGGTAATATTTTGTTAGCACTGACAATTGCCGCATCCATTCCCGCTGTCATCGCCTCGTGCAAAAACATCGAATTTAGTACAACTCGAGCCGCAGGATTCAAACCAAAGGAAATATTAGATATGCCCAAAATGACATGACAACCAGGTAATTCTTTACGAATGCGGCCAATTGATTCAATGGTAGCTTGGCCATTGTTTCGGTCTTCCTCAATGCCCGTAGAAATAGGTAATGCTAATGTATCAAAGAAGATTTCCGAGGCAGGAATACCATATTCTAAGGCTTGACGATAAGCCCGTTGGGCAATTTGAAACTTTTTCTTTGCTGTCCGTGCCATACCATCTTCATCAATAGTACCAATTACTACACCAGCACCATATTTCTTCGCCAACTCTAAGACCTTCAGAAAACGTGGTTCCCCATCTTCGTAATTGGTAGAATTGAGCAAACACTTACCGCCAGCTACCTTTAAACCAGCCTCCATTTTTTCCCATTCTGTAGAGTCAAGCATTAAAGGTAATGTGACATTATTGACAATGCGCGAAACAACTTCACGCATATCTTCCACACCATCACGTCCCACATAATCGACGTTAACATCAAGAATATGTGCCCCTTCTTTCACCTGCGCTCTGGCTATGGATACCAAACCGTCCCAATCTTCCGCATTGAGCAAATCTCGGCACTTTTTGGAACCACTAGCGTTGAGACGTTCACCGACAATCAAGAAAGAATTATCCTGGTCGTAAGGCTGAGTAGAATAAATTGATGCCGCAGCTGGTTCTAAGCTATGCTGTCTGACTTTTGGCTTTAGGTTTTGGGCAATTTCTGCCAATTGTTGAATGTGTTCTGGACGTGTCCCACAGCAACCCCCAATCACTTGGACACCCAAATCTTCAACAAAGTGCATTAAAGCCATACGTAATTCTGTAGGAGTCAAGCGATAGTGTGCCTGTCCGCCAATGTTCTCAGGTAAACCTGCGTTAGGTATACAAGAGACAACAAAAGGTGAATGTTCCGACAAATACTTGATATGTGGTTTCATCAAGTCTGGCCCTGTGGCACAGTTTAAACCCAAGATATCTATAGAATATGGAGCTAAAATTGTCAGTACAGCGCTGATTTCTGACCCCACAAGCATTGTACCCATACTTTCCATAGTTACAGATACCATTAACGGGCGGCGTTCTCCTTTCCTGGCAAAAACTTCTTCAATACCATTCAACGCCGCTTTAATTTGCAGCACATCTTGGCAAGTTTCTACTAGGAATAAATCAACACCCCCATCAAACAGCGCTTCCGCTTGTTCAGCAAAAGATGCTTTTAAAGTGTCAAAGTCAATATGTCCTAAAGTGGGGAGTTTGGTTGTAGGTCCTATGGAACCAGCGACAAACCGGGGTTTTTCAGCAGTAGAAAATTCGGCAGCAACTTGCTTGGCAATTTCTACTGCTTTTTTGTTGAGATCATAAGTTTTGTCTGCTAAGTCATATTCTGCCAAAACAATGGATGTCGCGCCAAAGGTGTCTGTTTCAATTACATCAGCACCAGCAGCAAGAAAGTCTCGGTGAACCTTAGCGACAGCCTCGGGTTTGCTATGAACCAGGTATTCGTTACAACCTTCGTACTGCACCCCTCCGAAATCTTCCGCAGTCAGGTTTTGAGTTTGCAAGTTAGTTCCCATTGCACCGTCAAACACGATTACTGGGCGATTGGGATTATGCAGATGTTCAAGGAAAGAATGAGTCATATTTTGCTAGTAGTTTTCTATATAGTTTATTATTTTCCCAAATTGTCAGAGTTTTATCAGGGTTTGATGGGAAGATGAGTTGACAAAGTTATATCCATGTAAAAGACAGAGGATAAAGTATTATGATTCACAAACTTTTTCCGTGGTATGATTGTGGATGAATATATCAACAGTAGTTCTGTTTACACCTGACACCCTCGCTCACTGTCTGATTCAAATTGTTAACCAATGTGGTGCAGACTATCTTTAATTACTTTCAACTACAGTAATGATAAGACAAGCTGTGAGGTACTTCTATGTCTCAAACAAATTCTCCACAGGTAATTAACACTGCTGCGACTCTCTTACAAAGGTATGGAGAGGGGAAACGTAATTTTAGTGGAGCTAATTTGGTTAATGCTGACTTGCAAGGTGTTGACCTGAAAGGATCTGACTTTAGCTACGCTGATTTTAGTGAAGCTAATCTCAACGGTGCTAATATGAGGGGCTGTGACCTCAGCTTTGCAAATCTCAGTCAAGCTAATTTGCAAAATGCTGACCTACGGGGAGCCTTATTGTTCTCCACTGATTTGCGTCAAGCCGACCTCCAGGGAACAAAACTAGAAAAAGCAGATTGCGATCGCAGTACTCATTTTCCTGATAGTTTTGATCCAGCGCTAGTGGGATTACAGATAAAAGAAAATTAGAAGCACAGAGTAGAAAACCCCTCACTTAGGCAGGTAATCTATTTCATCACAATTTGATAATATTAAAGCCTCGCGGTGAAACTCCTCTACCGTTGTCTAAATCCTGGTGCAACAGTGCAGCACCGCTAGGTAGGAATTTAGGGGTGAAATAATGAAAATCGCCACAAATTTAGAAACTAGTCAAGGTGTGGGTGAAAAACCAAAAACTACTGGAATTGACTATCACATAGTACATACAATTCCCGGTAGAGTCAGATTTCGTGTACCTATGTTAGCCCAACATCCCCATTATGCCCAAAATCTACAAAAGTTACTAGAATCTGATAGTCGCATTTCAGAAATCCGTATTAATCCCTCTTGCAGTTCTGTAGCTATTCAATATCAATTATCTAACAACAAAAATCCCTTAATACCACCCTATGTAGTAGATTTGCTACACCAGGCAAAGAGCAGGAAAAGTGAAACTAAAACTCAAAATATACAAGAAACCCAGGATTTTGGACTGAAGTTGCCCATTTTCGCCACCGCCTTAGCTTTACTTGCCTTGGGACTTCCCATTCCCAGGGCAATAATTGCCGCAACAGTAGCACTTGCAGCTTTACCCACTGCTCAAGGTGCTTATACCAGCATTACTCAACAAAGAAAATTAAATATAGATTGCCTAGATTTTATAGCCATCGCCTTAACTTCTGCCCAAGGAAATCTTATAACACCCGCTTTGATCATCACACTGCATAAAATAGGTGATCAGATGCGAGATCGCACTGCACGAGTTACCGAAAATCAAGCCGCAGACTTATTGAATTCCTTGGGACATTACGCTTGGGTACAACAACCAGATGGGCAAAAAAAACGCATAAGAGCCACACAAATCCAACCAAAAGACATAGTGATTGCCTATCCGGGTGAACAAATTTCTGTTGATGGACAAATCCTCAAAGGAACAGCCTTAATCGACCAGCAAAAGCTCACCGGCGAATCCATACCAGTTTTACGTCAACCCGGACAAATGGTTTATGCTTCTACCCTGGTGCGAGAAGGAGAAATTTACATCCAAACCGAGGGAGTAGGCCCAGACACTCGCGCAGGAGCAAGTATAGAATTAGTCAAACAAGCCCCTGTCCATGACACACGCATGGGTAACTATGCCGCAACCATCGCCGACAAAACAATCTTACCAGCCCTAATTTTTTCTGGATTAGTTTTAGCCACAACCCGCGACCCATCCAGAGCAGCATCTATTCTCACCCTCGATTTTGTGACTGGTATTCGCGTTTCACTACCAACAACTTTCTTAGCAGCCTTGCACCACGCCTCCAGACATGGAGTTCTCATTCGCAGTGGTCGCGCCTTAGAAAAATTGGCACAGGTAGACACCTTGGTGTTTGACAAAACAGGCACTTTAACCAAAGGTGATATTGAAATTGTGGAAATGCAAACCATAGGGGAAAGAATCACTACTCAAAGACTGCTAACACTAGCCGCCGCCGCGGAACAACGCCTGACTCACCCAGCAGCCGAAGCCCTAGTCCGCCATGCCCAAAAACAGGGAATTGAAATCTTACCCCGCCGGGAATTTGTCTATGAAATTGGTTTGGGCGTACGAGCCGAAATTGACGGTCAGCAAGTTATAGTAGGCAGCGATCGCTTTTTGCGTCAGTGTGGGATTACCTTAGACTGTCTTCATCATCCTCCCCATGATGTCAACTGTCGCATTTCTGCCCATGATTCTTTGCTGTATGTAAGCGTAAATCAGGAGTTGCAAGGAATTATTTATTATAGAGACCTTCTGCGTCCAGAAAGTACAGCCGTAGTTGAGCAACTGCAAACCAAATACGGTATGGAAATACATCTGCTCACAGGCGATAATCAGCACAGGGCCATAGCCGTTGCCCAAGAACTGAATATCCCCCTGTGTCAAGTTCATGCCGAGGCATTTCCACAACAAAAAGCACAAATCATCCAAAAAATACACACCTCAGGTAAAACAGTCGCCTTCACCGGCGACGGCTTAAATGATTCCATTGCCCTAGCCTATGCCGACGTTGCTATTTCCTTTGGCGGAGGTTCTGAAGTAGCCAGAGAAACAGCCGATGTTATCCTCATAGATGATAACCTGACTAGTTTTTTAGAAGCAATAGCCATTGCCCGGCAAACCGAAGCAATAATTAAACAAAATATCGGTTTAGCCATAATCCCCAACTTAGCAGCTTTGGGACTAACCACAACCACAGGACTCCATCCCCTGGCCGCGACAATTATCCATAACGGTTCAGCAATTGCAGCTGGGTTAAATGGTTTACGTCCCCTCATGCACCAAGATCCCCCCAGGCCGCAAGGAATATCATCTATCCCACTCACCAACCAAAGGGCGCTTGATATTCTTGGGACATAGAATGGTTATTGCCCAGTTAATAAGTGGGGACTTACACCCATGTTGTTAAAATCGATATTTATCATTGCTAACAAAGTAAAGCAATGCCACAATCCTCGCAATTGCCGCGTTCCACTCCCTGCGGGCATAGCGGACATATTAGATATTTTCCCCAGATCACTGAAAAATTAAATCTAATCGCTTTTGGGTGTTTTCTAATGCCTTTGCTGGAGAGTTTTGACCGAGTAACACCGATTCAATTGCCCGACCTAAACTATCTGAAACGCGATTATAACCTGGAAAGATGGGACGCCATCGCCCGTATTTAGCCTGGTCTAAAAATACTTGCACAGCCGGCAATTGCTTGACAAATGCCTGATATTGTAGATTTTGGCGAGCCTTCAAATTGATAGGTAAATAGCCAGTTCCTAAAGCTAATTCCGTCTGAAACTCTTCACTCATAGCATATTCAGCAAAAGTGAAAGCTGCTTTTTCACGTTCTGGTGTAGTTTTGAACAAAAATAAATTCTCACCGCCGACACTCGTAGCAGGCTGTTTATTAATGGGAATGGGAAAAACGGCAAAATCTACTCCACTTTCAGTAAATTCCCCCAAACTCCAAGGGCCAGTCACCTGCATTGCTACTTTACCAGCAATCAAATTACCTGTCTCATAGCCTCTTTCTGGGCTGGATAAAAGAGCCGAACCATCGTTAACAAGATTACGCCAAAATTGTAAAGCGGCGATGGCTGCTGAATTATCTTGCAACACCACGTTGGCAGCATTTTCTGCTCCCCCATTGACCAATTCACCGCCGCTACTCCACATAAATGGTAGCCAGGTGAAAACAGTAAATTCTCCCTTTCCTAAAGGCAAAAACATTCCATATTGATCTACGCGGCCATCACCGTCGGTGTCACGAGTTAATTCCCTCGCAACTTGCCGAAACTCTTCCCAAGTCCGCGGTAATTCTCTAATTCCCGCAGCTTTGAACAAACTCGGACGATAATATACAGCTACATTATTTGTAGCAAATGGTACTGACCAAATTGTGCCTTGATATTCCATAGATTCAAACAAAGCCGGGTCAATTTCAGCTTTCACCGGAGAATTGTTTAGTTTTTCATCTAAAGGAATTAAAGCTTGCAGTTCAACTAACTGACCAGCAATAGTGGGGTTGTACCATAGTAAATCCGGCGGGGCATTCCCAACCACGGCGGCTAAAATTTTTGGCATTTGCTGATCTTGTTGTCCAACATAAAGAGAGTCAACATGAATATTCCCATGAGTGTGATTAAACTTATCGACAAGCTTTTGCAAAACATCCCGATTTGTCGGTGGATTTACACCCTGCCATAAAGTCAGATGAATTACACCTGTTTCTCCTATCCGCATAGCTTGGCAGCCGCCTAAAACCAGTATGCAGACCACCAATAACAGCAGTAAATTTTTCAAGTAGTACTGCACATTCTTTCTTTTTCTCCTTGATTTATGGGGTACAAAAAAAAGCCGTGCATAACGTCTCATAAGGTATCGCACAATTGAAGTAATTTTCAGTAATGAACTTACACAATTCAATAGGCTTTCCTTTGCATATTGGCAAAACCTATGTATATCCTAAACTTTTAAGCAAGCGTTAATGTTTTTAGATTATGGCAGGACACAGTAAATGGGCAAATATTAAGCGCCAGAAGGCCGTAGTAGATGCCAAAAAGGGCAAGACCTTTGCCCAATTATCTAGGGCAATTATTGTTGCAGCAAGAAGCGGTGTGCCAGACCCAAATAGTAATTTTCAGCTACGTACAGCCATTGATAAGGCTAAAGCTGCCGACATACCCAATGATAATATTGAACGGGCCATCGCAAAAGGCGCGGGAACTTTTGCAGGAGATGCTGCTAATTTTGAAGCTATTCGCTACGAAGGTTATGGACCCGGTGGTGTGGCAATTTTAATTGAAGCCCTGACAGATAATCGCAATCGCACGGCGGCTGACCTGCGTGGTGCCTTTAGCAAAAGAGGTGGGAATCTGGGTGAAACAGGTTGCGTTAGCTGGATGTTTCACCAAAAAGGTGTGTCTGTTGTTCAAGGAGTGAAGGATGAAGACCAACTCTTGGAAGCATCTCTTGAAGGTGGGGCTGAATTTTATGAAATGATCGAAGATGAGAAAGCCGAGGTGTTTACTGAGGTGACAAATTTAGAAATTCTCAGTCAGATCCTTAAGGATAGAGGTTTTCAGGTGAATGATATTGAATTACGTTGGATACCCAGCAATCATGTAGAGGTTACTGATCCTGAGCAAGCTCGATTCCTCCTCAAGTTAATTGATACCCTAGAAGCCTTAGATGATGTGCAGAATGTAACTGCTAATTTTGAAATCCCGGAAAGTCTTTTAGATTCAATCATCCTGGAGAAATAACAAACCACAGAAGACTGCGAGAAAGAATGTAAAATAATTTTTTGACCAAAAATAATGGGATATAGAGCAACTTCCTTTTAGGACAAAGTTAAATATGCTATTGCTTAAAAGCAGTCGCAATGCCCCATCCCGACTTTAAACGGACACGGACATAGACCAACTAGAGACGTTCCGGCGGAGCGTCTCTACTTCCCCACCAAGTGAGTATGTCAAACTGCTACTACCAATCAAACACCAGCTGTAAGATATTGATATCTTGTGACGAATTATAAACTATAAATTACCTATATCCCGCAGCTTGCAAATCAAATAATTTAGCGTAACGCCCCCCACTCTGCAACAATTCTTCATGGGTTCCCTGTTCCACAACCCTACCTTCTGCCATAACTAGGATTTTGTCAGCCATTCTCACCGTCGAAAAGCGGTGAGAAATTAAAAACACCATCTGATTTTGAGTCAGGGTACGAAAATGATTAAATATATCAAACTCCGCTTGGGCATCCATTGCTGATGTTGGTTCATCCAACACTAAAATATCTGCCTTTGTTCTCATAAATGCCCGGGCTAAAGCAATTTTTTGCCACTGTCCCCCAGAAAGTTCCTGTCCCTGATTGAACCAACGCCCCAGTTGAGTTTGGAACCTTTGGGGTAATTTCTCAATAAACAATTGCGCCATCCCTTTTTCCGCCGCCATTTCCCAGCGATATTTGTCTTCTAAATGTTCTACATCACCTACACCGATATTCTCTCCCACAGTGAATTGGTAACGCACAAAGTTTTGAAAAATTACGCCAATGCGTTGACGTAATACATCTACATTCCATTCTTCCAAGTCTAAGCCATCTAAATAAATACGCCCGCATTCCGGGGTATATAGTCGAGTGAGTAATTTAATTAACGTCGTTTTACCCGAACCGTTTTCACCCACAATTGCCAGTTTTTCTCCGGGTTTTAAATGCAGTGAAATATCTGTTAATGCAGGTTGGCAACTTCCCGGATAAGTAAATGATACCTTCTCAAAGCGGATACCATCTTGGGGATTTATGCCTCTAGTCCCATGACCCCAAGACCTTGGCACTTCTTCTTCCAAAAAATCGTAAAGATTAGACAAGTATAAATTATCTTCATACATTCCTCCAATTGAAGTCAGGGCATTAGAGAAAGTAGACTGTCCTTGGCGAAACACAGTGAGATACATGGTCATGTCTCCCAAAGAAATTTTAGCCATGACTGTTTCGATAACAATCCAAGCGTAAGCTAAATAAAAAGCAGCCGTACTCCCTAAACTCAGGAAATATCCCCACAAACCCCGCCGCAAAGTTAAGTCTCGGTCTTCCCCATAGAGTTGATTAAACAAATTGCGGTAACGTTCCAGCAGGGTTTCCCCTAGTTGGTAAAGCTTGACTTCTGTCGCATAATCTTCTCTGGCCAATAAACTTTCTATGTAGTGCTGTTGGCGGGCTTCTGGCGCGCGCCAACTTAATAAACGAAAAGCTTCTCCAGCAAACTTGGTTTCCGCAATAAAGGCGGGCATAGCTGCTAAAATTAGTATTACCACTGCCCAAACTGAGAGGTGTACCAATAAAATGCCGTAAGTAACCAAAGAAAGGGCATTTTGTACCAAGCCAAAAGTGCGGGTCACTAAAGAAAGGGGACGGACTGAAGCTTCTCGCCGGGCGTTAGTCAGTTTATCGTAAAATTCTGAATCTTCAAAATGGCGTAAATCTAGTGTCAGCGCTTTTTCTAATATTAGTAAATTTACTTTTTGTCCTAGTAGCACCCGTAATAATGACTGACAAATAGAGATACCGCGTTGACTACCTGCGAAAAGAGCAATGATTATCGCTTCCAACCCTACATACAATAAAGGTTGGAAAATACTTCCCTCCCCAACGGAAGAAGCAGAAACCACTGCATCCACAATTAACTTACTAATGAAGGCGAGGGCAGCTGGTAAAAGACCCGCAACTAAAGTTAGACTAGCAAGGATAATAGTCAAAACATGGCTAGTATTCCACACTAAGCTAATGGCCCGTCCGCCATATCGAAAAACAGCCAGTGACTGGCGCAAGGTTTTTAGTCTTTTTTTCATTTTTACTTATTTTTATCTTGCATTCCTATAAAAATATAAAAATATGAAAATTTGGCAAGTTGACTTTTATCGTAGTCCGGTGCAAGAAACATCTGGACAAGTTTTATGGGAATTGTTGATTTGTAACCCAACTCGTAGTTTTGAATACACAGCTACCTGTCACCAGTCAGCAGCAAGCTCCCATTGGCTTGCTAGTCAAATTAAACTTGCATCTGGTGACAAATTACCAGATGTCATTCAGGTATTTCGTCCCCAGTCTTTGAGTTTAATTCAAGCAGCTGGCAACAACTTAAACATTCAAGTCGCACCCACCCGCCACACCCCAGCTTTGAAACAGTGGTTAGCAGAAAAGCAATATCCCCTAGCACTAGATCAACCACCCCCAACACCATTACCAGAAAACCTGTGGGGAGAACAGTGGCGCTTTGCTACACTTCCATCTGGAGAACTAGTGGATGTGTTTGCAGAACTTCCTATACCTATTTTTTCCGCACCAGAATTTTTACACCCCATCAATTTGGGTTTAGCATCCACAGTTCCCATTCCTGGTGTAATCATCTATGGTGGAAGACAGTCCATGCCCTTGGCAAGGTGGTTAGCAGCAGCACATCCAGTGGCGTTAAACTACATACCAGGGGATCCTAATGGTTTGGTTTTAGAAGCTGCTTTAGTAGATAGGTGGATTGTGGCGACATTCACAGATCCAGATGTTGCTGCTGCTGGGAAGGTTTATGAACACCGCCAACAGCAAAGCCGAGGATTACACTTTTTGTTAGTTCAACCCGATGATTCTGGGATGACTTATACCGGCTTTTGGTTATTAACAGCAGAAAATTGACGTTTATAGTTACAGTCCTTCGCTTTTCTGTAGTTAACCCATGTAAAAGACTATGTAAATACGGTGTAGCTTCTAGGTAAAAAACCAGTTTTTTAATTGCGTATTATCACAGAAATAGTACATTTCTTTACTTAACAATTTAATCTTTACAATATGAGCCAAAGTAATCCAACTCTTATTTTAACTTGCTATTTTAACTGAACTCTCCCTTGCTTCACCATTGCGATCAGAGTGTGGTGAGCATCTTCCGCATCTACCAAAACATGATCAAACTCAATGCGAACTGGCACGGTTTGTTCATTTACCCATGCAGTCAAATTCATTCCTTGAGAATCAATAGAGAGCATTTCTGCCCTTGTGGCATCTGTCACACCTGCAAAAGCCTGGGCATAAAGAACTACAGCATTAGCATGATCCTCGTTCATGTGTTGGCAAATGCGAGAGCTAACTTCAGGAGAAAATTCCTCAGACATGGTGTTTTAGGGATTTAGTAATATAGTGACTTCCTAAATTTTAAGCTAATTTGTTCTAAATTTGCACCATGGGAAGCAGCACACTGGGGCTTGATCATCATTGCATTACTTTAGTTAGCTAATTGCACCTTACATCCTTTATAGTGAATTTAATTTGACAAAATATAACTAAACTATGATAAAAGTATAACTTACTTGGAGTTTTGTATCAAAATTTGCGGAAAGCAAATATATCAAACTGTAGCCAAACTATTGAACCAAACTATTTGAGCTAAAAGCCGATGAGGGAAACTAGCCAACGTCAAATTATAATTGGCGATGTGCATGGACACTACGAAGGTTTGATGAGACTGATGGACTTGATCGCCCCTGCATCAGACGATCAAGTTTATTTTCTGGGAGACTTAATTGATCGTGGACCTAAAAGCTCACAAGTGATTGATTTTGTCAAGAACAATAATTATCCCTGTCTACTGGGAAACCATGAGCAGATGTTATTAAGCATTTTGAGCGGTGATAACATTTCCACACAAGCAATGCAAGCATGGTTGTATGGTGGGGGACAAGCCACTATAGCCAGTTACAAAAATGCTCATGTTCCTAAAGAACATTTGGATTGGCTGAGAACTTTGCCTACTTATCTGGATTTGGGCCATGTTTGGTTGACTCATGCTGGCGTTGACCCTTACCTACCTCTGGCACAACAAACTGCTGAGCAATTTTGCTGGATACGTCATGAATTTCACAGTATTCAGCAACCATACTTTATTGATAAGCTGATGATCATTGGTCATACCATCACCTTTACCTTCCCTGGGGTTTCCCCCGGCCAGCTCGCACAGGGGCGGGGATGGTTAGATATAGATACTGGTGCCTATCATCCGCGCAGTGGCTGGTTAACTGCATTGGATATTACAAATAACTTGATTTATCAAGTCAATATGTTTAATGATTGTCTCCAAACCTTGCCCTTAGCAGAAGGGGTGGTCATGATTGATCCCTCAAAAATAGCTGCTCGCCGCCATAAGCAACGAGCATGAATTATTATTGACATTGAATTTAAAGTATGCTGCGGATAGAAGCCCGATAAGCAGCACTATCCAATCCGCCACCCTGATTGCTAAATTCAGAATTAATAGAACTTTGCAGCGCATTAATGCGATCGCCTGTACCAGGGTGCGTACTCAATATTGTCGGCATGTAGCCGCCGTTTCGCATCAGCTTTTCCATCAAGGAAATCATGGCAGACGGAGCATAACCGGCCTTTGTCAGAGCTAGTAATCCTCTGTGATCAGCATCCAATTCATCTTGACGACTGCGAGGACGGTTGACTGCTAGTTCTAAACCTATTCCCACCGCTGCATTGCGCTCTAAACGCGCTACCGAAGCTATACCATTAGCGATAGCTCTTTGCCGCATTTGTTTTACTAAGTGTCTACCGCCAATGTGACCAATTTCATGGGCAATTACACTAGCTAGTTCCGCTTCATTATTTGCGGCCTTGAGCAACCCTGTGTGGACATACACAAAACCTCCCAAAGTAGCAAAGGCATTGATAGCATCATCTTCAACCACTTGGAAGGTAAAGGGAAGATTAGGGCGATCGCTCTTAGCTACCAAGCGCTCACCAATTTGTTCTACATAGCGATTAATTTGAGAATTACGGCTAAATCGAATATCACTATTTTGCAACTCCTGATTCATCTGCCTACCAAGCTCAACTTCTTGGCGGTCAGATAGATTAGACATCTGAATTACCTGTATTCCCTGAAACAAAAGAGAGCGGATATCGAAAGCGTCTCCCGGCATTGGTGTACTCAAGCACAGAGACACAGCAACTGCTAGCGAAATCAACGGATAAAACCAACTCCGCCTTCGAGTATAATGACTGGCCACAAAGTTTTTCCAATTCATTGTCATGATGTTAATGGAATAAATTATGTGACGAAGCTAAATTCTTTTGAGTTGCACTATTGAATCATTAAAAATTTTTATACCCGTATTATTGTTCCGGATTTACCATCACATCCTGTTCCCATATCTAAAATTCAGAATTGAGAGAATATTCTTGTTTTCACATGCCTTTTTTACTTCCTACTTGCCAAGGCGTGATACACTTTCGCATAAATACAAATATCAAATCATCAACTGGAAAAACCTACGGTGTCTCTAAGAGAACCTCTTGCTAAAATCAATCATTCTGCTTTTACCTAGGAAAATTTTATATGGCTATTTTAGATTCCAAAGGACGCTTGTTCGGCAAAATCAATCTCCTTGACTTAGGTGCGGCACTAGTAATTCTACTAGTAATATTTGGTATATTTATTTTTCCTGGCACTACTGGTTCTGTTGCCCAAGTCGGAACCAAGACCGTACCCATTGAGGTAGACTTAGTAGTTCGTGGTTTAAACATACGTGATCCTGAACGTTTATTTGATAAAGGATTTACCAAAGGCGGCAAAACCAAGGTGATTATCCGCAATCAACCCTACGGTCAAATTGGAATTAAATCCATTCAAGTATTACCCAAAACCCTAACAGTTTCCCAACCAGATGGTTCGGTGAAAGAACTACTAGATCCCAGAAAAAATAATTTTAGTACAGATATGCTGTTAACTTTAGAAGGTAAAGCGCAAGTTACTGACAGTGGGCCAGTTCTAGGTAATAGCAAAATAAAAATTGGTACAACCTTTGAACTGGAAGGTTTTAACTATAACTTCAATTCTAGTGTTATCGATATCAGAATAAAGGAAAACTAACATTTAACATTCATTTAACATTCCCATAACATTTCTAAATTTTTGGCTGACAGCTATTCCCATCACCTTGTGGTTGATGGGTTTATTTTGTTCGGCAATTATTAAGGTAGAGAGCGTTTTACCTCAGTGATACCATCTTCGGTAAATTACTTATAACTAATTGAGCATCAGTAAAAATTGCCGAATTAAACCAACAGTAACAGCAGGTAGTTCCAAGTGAGGTGTTAATCCCACATTTTCTAATTCTTGAAACACTCGGATAGCTTGAGGATTCTTGCCTGCAAGACGACGACCAAGTTCGGGACCAGTAAATTCTGATTTTTCTCCCCAAATCATCCCAGTAGGAGTTTGCAACTGTTGAATGTATAAAGACAAATCAAAACATAAGTCCCCACGCACAAAAGACAAAGCTGCATATTCAGCATTCGGTTGCTGGGCAGATTGCAGATAAGCCTCGACAATTTCCTCGTATATGCGATTAGATTGTGCAAATTGCCGTTGTTCTAAGAAATTGCGAATACCGCCACTTGTAGCAATTCCAGTGCTATAAAGCACACGATCAATAATAGGAACGCTAACTATCTGAGCAAAAAGGCTGCGAGAGTAGTCTTGACCAAAATCAGATAGTCCCGATGGTGTGACGAGAATCAAAGACTGAAATAACTCGGGATGGGCGATGGCAACTCGAATGGTCAAAGCCGCAGTCAGGGAAGAAGCAATCACTTTCACAGGCGTTGTACAAGTTTGTTGGCAAAACTCCCGAATCGTCGTCAAATAATCATCAATCATGTAGTTCCGAACCGGATGGTCAGACCTACCCCAACCAATTAAATCTGGTGCCAAAATGCGATATTCCCCAGCAAAAGCCGGATAAACTTTCGACCACTCATAGGCAGAAGACCCGCCTCCGAAGCCGTGGAGGAATACCAAAGTTTCCCTGTGGTCTTTTGCCGTCAAATTATCCTGCCAAGGTGAACCAGTAGCAGTATAATAAACCATCTTACCTAGTGAGGTATTTATGGAGCGTTGCTCAAATCCTTGTGGCTGAAACATAAGTATTTATTAAATTTCTTAATAGTTACTGAATCTGAAACATCCTTGGTTTACCCAAAAGCAGTTATACTCCCCATAATTATTATCGGTGAAATAATTCAGCACCTCTAGCCTTTGTCAGATTTAATGGATAAAATCGCTTTTTCTACCCCCAGCCCAGTTATTCTTATCATTAGACATCATTGTAATTAAGTAGGTAAACACTGTGTCACAGGCTTCATTTCCTTGGCAGCAACTGATCAACCGGGTTCTCCACTGGTGGCTTTTAGAGTTCAAGACAGTAAGCCGAAAGCAACGAACTTTTAAGCCTTTATCTGGACCGGGGGGCATTTTAGCCTTTTTAACTGTCATTGTGGCGATGCTGTTATGGAACTGGAAACTGCTATTGGCACTTCTGGTTGGGGTTGGGGTCATGTTATTAGTTTACTCAATGCCAAAATGGAACTGGCAACTGTACTTATCCCAGATATGGAGGTTCTTAAATACTACTAATTCCCGTTTTGCCTTAGCGGTAAGTAGTGGGGGCATTGCCACTGTTAGTACATACATGGCATCTGCCATCTGGGTTGATTCTAAAAGTTCTTGGATTGCTGCTGGTGCCATCGTTCAAGGCTTAGGAACGTTATTAACTTTAATTTTATTAATGTGGCAAATCCTCAAATCTTACGGAAACCAAGAGCAAAATAAACTTGATCAGTTGTTAGTCAATTTAACAGAACAAGACCCCTTGAAGCGTTTGATTGCCGTCAGAAAATTAACTAAAATTATCACCAGTCAGCGAATTGATGGAAAGGTGCAACAAGAAATTGTTCAATCCTTACGACTGTTACTTAGTCAAGAGCAGGAAAAAGTGATCAGAGATGTCCTTTTAGATAGTTTACAAAACTTAGATAGCTTACGATCTCTACCATTGAGCCAAGTTAAAACTTTAATTCCTCTATCTAGCAAGTTGAAGGTTAATATTTCTTCGTCTTGACTGGGTATTTAAGTAACCATTGACTTCTCCCCTGGATAAAATCACAGGGGATTCTAAAACGATAAGTAATTACATAACTGCTGTCAAAACTGTGGGTGTGGATTATCTATGTACACTAAAGTGTCTGAGTTTTACTCTTAAGGAATTTTTCCATAAAAGCTTTGATAACAAATTCCGGTAAAGTCAACATCCGTCGCCAACGCCAAGGTTCTTGATAAAGTCGATACAGCCATTCCAAGTTGTTGTTTGCCAACCAAGCAGGAGCGCGAGTTTTTATTCCTGACCAAATATCAAAGCTCCCACCAACACCCATCCAAATTGCTTGGGGGCATAAATGACGGTTTTGGGTAATCCATATTTCTTGACGTGGTACTCCCAAACCAACTAAGATTAATTCCGGCTGTAATTGAATAAGTGTTTGTTTTAATTCCTCTTCTTCTTCGACGCTATGATACCCACAATGAGTACCTACTATATTTAAGCTGGGAATTTCCTGTAGCCAAAACTCTGTGGCTTTTGTAATTACTTTACTTGTGCTTCCATAGAAAAAAAGTTTTGTATCTGTTTGCTGTTGTCCCAGTTCTTGTAATAGACTTTCTGCTAATTCAATTCCCGGACAACGCTTCACTTTTTGCCAGAACAACCATCGCAAATAAAGAACTACCCCTGAACCATCTGGAATGACTAGCTCCGCATTTTGAATTACCTGAGCAAGGGTTGGATTTCGTTGGGCTTGCATAGTCATTTCTGTATTCAGCGTAACTACATGAGCACCTCTTCTTTGTTCCAGGCATTCCAGCAACCAGCCTGGATAGTTGCTCATTATATGAACTGGTATTCCCATTACTGAAAAAATTTGAGGCGGTTTAAACATAGCCTAATCTTTAATTTAACTTTCACCAGATGATCTTGACCGCTAGTTTATCAAATTTTTTCATTTAATAAAAAACAATTATTTCATTATCTATAAACCAATAGAAAAATTACTGACTTGAAATGATTTAATAGACTACATGCCTTCATCTTATTGCTAAAAACATGCTGGTATTGAGAATTAATTACCAAGTAATCAGAATGAGAAAAAATTTGAGTGATTACTCTGTAAATGTTGAGAAATATATGGATAGGTCATTCCAACACAATCTGCCTAAGAGCGATGTTATGAAAGATGTAGCTAGTCAATAGCCAGCAGAAAACAGGAAGCGTCATAATTCAAGTATTTCATAATCCAACTTGTCAGGTTTTTCGGGTTTCATAGCCAAGAAATGTTGGTCAAAATAAACTCCTATCGAGACCCTCCTAAATCCTTTTCAAGGGTGAATTTGATTTGATTTTCTCTGCTTAGTTATCAAGCTCCTCCCTAGCTTGATATTTTTCATACATGAACCCAGACCTTTAAAACATCCTCTCAGACACCCAGGAAACTCATTTTCAAGTTAAAGTAATGTAACGTACGGAATTTGACTATGAGTAAGATTCGTATTGCTCTGATTGAAGATCATGACCTGACCCGTCTAGGTATCCGGACGGCTTTACTACAAAAAAAAGAAATTGAAGTTGTAGGAGAAGCTGCTAATGGAACCACAGGTTTAAGAATGTTGAAAAAACTACAACCAGACATTGCAATTGTCGATATTGGTTTACCAGACAAGGATGGAATTGAATTGACAAAGGAATTGAAAGCCCTCACCAATGAAGACGATTCACCAACAAAAGTGCTAATTTTAACGCTACAGGACCACAAAAAATCCGTGCTAGCAGCTTTTGCAGCTGGAGCAGACTCTTATTGTATGAAGGACATCAAGTTTGATAGTTTACTGGAAGCTGTACACGTAACTTACAATGGCAACGCTTGGATTGATCCAGCCATCGCACGGATTGTGTTACAACAAGCCCAAGAAAATCGCCCATTACAAGAGAAAGCACTGAATAAAGATGATAAAAATATTATTATTTCCAGCCCAGAATCTGAACATCAAGAAAATATTGACCCTTACACTCTTACAGAAAGAGAGTTAGAAGTATTACAGTTAATCGTTGAAGGTTGTAATAATGCACTTATTGCCGAACGACTCTACATCACTGTTGGCACTGTAAAAACACACGTCAGAAATATTTTGAATAAGCTATGTGCTGATCATCGCACCCAAGCAGCAGTACGCGCCTTGCGTTCTGGACTGGTAGAGTGAATTTATTGACATCCTCCCTATGCTATGGAAGAGTCAGGGTTCCCCATGTTTAGTTAAAAAATGTAAATTAGTTAATAACTTTTGCTAATTTTATTTGATTTATTAGTGGTAGTTATTAAATACTAGATACAGCAAGTCCAGCCACTAGATTTTATCTCAGCGAAAAAAATAAAGGTATAGTCCTAACAACCTCCAGGATTGTCAAGGGGGTATAAAACCGTCCAAACTAAACTAAATTAATGGCTAAATCTATGGAAGCTTTATTTTGTTTGTCCCCACGTTATCGCCTTGATGATGAATCACCTTGGCTGGAGGGTATCGATCCTAGTCGTCACTACTGGATTGCACTCAATGGAGAAAAAAATACAACAATAGCTATACCAGGGTTAATAGTTTCCTCCATGAGTGAATTAAAGCAGGCCATCCGCGAATTTCGCTCTTTGCAGCCTGGGGAACAGATGACTGTGAATAGAATTGCCAGTGGTTGTACAATTCACTGTCTAAGTCCTAATTGTTATGCTGTGGAAGCTGAGATTAATAATGCTTTAGTTTGGCATCTATTTGATCAAGAAACTTTAGATAGTTTATTAATGACGGCACACCCAGAATGGCAATGTGCGCCATCAGATATTGATTTGGGTCGGAAATTATTACTGCGCTCCTTGCAGCAAACATCTGTGATCAAAAAATAAGCATCATCAAAATCAAAATTTCGGCTAATCTTGCTGGCGTAGAGCAATTAACTCTTGGGGAGAAGCTAGAAGTTTGATTTTAGCACCAATGATTTGCCGTTGTACATTGACAATAAACAGCCAGGTTACATTGACCCTACACCAAGAAGTTTGTACCTTACCTGTTACCTGAAATTGAATTTGGTCATTTTCTACATTTTGGACGATTCCCTCACGGGGACAGGCTTGAATATTTTCAGCTTCTTGTTGCAAATAGGTAAAGATTGCCTCTCGTCCCACAATAGCAGATTCAAAAGGCGGATACATCACCCCATCATCAGCAAATAAGGCTGCAGTTTCCTGAAATTGTCGAGCGTTGAGAGTTTCAAAATAACCCAGGATAATCGGTTCCAAGATTCCCTCAATTTTAAATTCTTCTTTTGCTCTAAGGGCAACATTTGTCTGAGTTGCTTCTCTACATTTAGCAGCTGTCATATATTTACTTTGATTACCCTAACTCAACTTAATTTAAAAATAAAAGCCAACAGCAAAAATATACTATGGAAATAAATTGCTAAAAGAGCAATGAATCTTTACGCTGAATATGTTGCACCATTCTCAATAACTATAAAAACTGTCATCAAACCACTGGTAAGAGACACAAGTATATTCGCATTTCATTTAGTCAACTAAGGGGTCAACGCCCATATCAGCTACCACCTTGCGAAGAACAGAGATTTGTTCACCAAAATCTAGCGCCTTAATAGCTTCAAGTACCTCTAAACCATCACGAGAAAGTTGATACCCCACTGGCATCGGTACAATCAGGCGTTTTACCATCAATTCTGATAATTCGTACCAAAAAGCCAACTTTGTACTGTAGCTCAGAGTACCATAGGAACGGCAAATTTGAGTATTTTTCCTATAAACTAACTCACGCATCACATTTAACTGATCTGCATGAGACATGTGCTTGATTTGATTCAGCAGCCCTTCGGCCAACTGTAAACGAGCCGCTCCTGTGGCTGCCGGCGTAATGGCACACCCCATTTCTGTATAGGCATACCATAGTACTGCTAGCTGGTCATCCGCACCCAGGCTTTGAAAGACACCTGTGGTAGAGTTAACAGCATCACGAAGCTGAGTACCATAATTCAAACTCTCAGATAGGTCGGCTGAAGAGGAATCAGAAGTGAAAGTCATGATTTCGCCACAGTTGATTAATTGAAATACTTATGTCACCAGTGAGAGGTGTGCATTACCCAAAGTTTTTTTACCCCTCAACTCACATACTGCATTATTTCTTAACAAAAAGCAAATAAATTTTACATATGGGTGGGTTAGCAAATGTTTAACACAGGTCTAGACAAGATAATGTATAAATGGGCCGCTCGTAATCATGGCTAAATTCACATAAGAAAAATGGATAAGGATTCTGTAACAAGCAGTATAGTTAAAGAAAAAGCCCAAGAGTTAGGATTTCACAAAGTCGGGATTACTACTGTAGATAGAGGAGATAATACAGAAGCACAGAGGTTACAAACGTGGATAAACCTGGGTTATCACGCCGATATGAAATGGATGAATAACCCCAAGCGTCAAGATGTTCGCTTAGTCATGCCAGAAACGCGATCGCTAATATGTGTCGCCCTCAACTACTACACACCAAATCAACGTCCTGAAGGCCAAGAATACGCCAAAATTGCTCGTTACGGCTGGGGTAGAGACTATCATAAGGTGATGCATAAGAAGCTCAAAGCTTTGACCGCTTGGCTAGAATCACTCAAAGCAGGTATTAAAGCCAGATATTATGCAGATACCGGCCCAATACAAGATAAAGTCTGGGCGCAACGAGCCGGAATTGGTTGGATTGCCAAAAATGGTAATGTGATCACTCGAGAATATGGCTCTTGGGTATTTTTAGGAGAGATATTAACAAATCTGGAACTAGAAAGCGATCGCCCACACACCGAACACTGTGGTAGCTGCACTCGTTGTCTAGAAGCTTGTCCCACAAGTGCAATTACCCAACCGTTTGTAGTAGATGCAAATCGCTGCATCGCCTACCACACCATTGAAAATCCCTCGGAAACATTACCAGAGAAAATATCAGGCAATTTACAAGGTTGGGTTGCTGGATGCGACATTTGCCAAGATGTTTGTCCTTGGAATCAGCGTTTTGCACAGACAACGAATGTAGCAGATTTTCAGCCTTATCCTACCAATATTGCACCTCAACTGGTAGAATTAGCCAACATCTCAACAGAGGAATGGGATAAACGATTTCCCGCCTCGGCATTGCGGCGTATTAAGCCAGAAATGTTGAGACGAAATGCCCGTGCTCATCTTGACGCATCCAAACTTAAAGAATGACCCAAAAAGTAATTATTTTTGATTTTGATGGCACAATTGCCGATACAGTAGATGCTCTTGTGAGTATAGCCAATCGTTTAGCTTTAGAATTTGGTTATATACAAATTACTCCAGATCAACTTGCACTACTGAGAAACTTTACCTCTAGAGAAATTATTAAATACTCAGGTATATCTCTATTTAAAATTCCGTTTCTACTCAAAAAAGTTAAAGGAGAATTAAAACACAAAATTAGAGAGTTTAAACCAATACCGGGAATTTCCGCAGCTTTAATAGAACTGCAAAATGAAGGTTATAGATTAGGAATCATTACATCTAATTCTGAAGATAACGTCACGGATTTCCTCAAAAATAACGAATTAGATCAGTTATTCGACTTTATTTATTCAGGAGTGACAATTTTTGGCAAAACAACCATAATTAATAACGTACTGAGACAGAAACAACTCAAAACTCAAGAAGTCATTTATGTCGGTGACGAAACCAGGGATATAGAAGCCTCAAAAAAAGCTAATATCAAAGTAATTGCAGTAACCTGGGGTTTTAATTCTCCAGAAGCCTTAGCTAAACAAAATCCAGATTTTTTGATTAACCAACCGACGGAATTACTAGAAGCAATCAAAAAGTGTTGAAAGGTTGTTGGTTAAATCCTCAAATTTACCGAACAACCTAACTAATATCCATGACTCCAAAACCATTCCCCAGATAATAGATTAGTTGAGATAACTCTTACTTAAGTAGAATTTCCGGGATTCATTCCTGCGGTAGCTCCGGGTAAGCCTGTGTACAAGGAAGACTTGATATTATTTAATTTCTGAAGACATAGTTACTTGAGTCAAATCATTTGGTGTCAAGTTGCTGTGGACTACTGCGCCATCACGAAACCATACAATGCGTTGAGTTTGACGGGCTACATCTGATTCATGAGTTACCATAACAACCGTAATTCCACTATTATTCAACTCGCTGAAAATATCCAACACTTCCTGGGTTGTCTGAGAATCCAGTGCGCCAGTGGGTTCATCAGCTAGAAGAACAACCGGACGATTAACAATAGCACGAGCGATTGCTACCCGTTGCTGCTGTCCACCAGATAATTGAGTGGGTTTATTATTGAGGCGGTTTTCTAAGCCAACCTTTATTAATGCTTCCGTAGCGCGATCACGTCTTTCCCTGGGGTGAACACTGGCATATACCATTGGTAGCATGACATTTTCTAAAGCTGTCAGTTGGGGTAATAAGTGAAATTGTTGGAACACAAACCCCAATTTTTTATTGCGAATTTTGGCTAAATCGCCATCACTCATCTGAGCGACATCAACGTTATCTAAGTAATAATTTCCACTGGTGGGGCGATCTAAACATCCGATAATATTCATGGCTGTGGATTTACCAGAACCAGAAGGCCCCATAATTGAACAATATTCACCCTTATGGATAGTTAAATTCACATCGTTGAGTGCTTTGACTTCAGTTTCACCACTTCCATAGATTTTAAAAATATTCTCTAGGCGTATAATTGCTGATTTCGTCCCAAGACCAGGAACAAGACCACCGGTAATTGTAATAGTGTTTGTCATCATAATTTTAGTTATTGGTAATGAAGGAGTCTATTTATTTCTTAGGGTAGCTTAAGCAAAAACACTGACAAAATAGTCTCAAAAGTATACCAGAAGTGACTTTGACATCGTTTTGATTAGTTTGTTGGTATATATAGGTTCCAGGCGTTTTTGGTGACTTGATGTATTTACGTTACCCCCCAAGGGTTTGAGTCTTGTTTTTTCCTCAAAAATGTTTAGGTTCTGTGAGGATAAAGGAAGCCTACGTGGTAAGTTGCAATCACCCGCATTTATCCCTGGGGTAGTTCAGGGTCTAAGCACTTCTCAGGGCTACAATCGGGTCAAGTTGAGCCGCACGCCGGGCGGGAACGACACCAAAAAATAAACCAACACCGCCAGAGACACCAACAGCCGTAGCGATGGCAGTAAAAGAAATTGCTGCCTCTAAGGGAGATATTGCCGCTAGCAATACAATACTAGTTACACCAACGGTAGTCCCAATTACACCACCAATAACAGAAACAATTACAGCTTCAATGATGAATTGCAGCAAAATATCTTGTTCTGTTGCACCTATTGCCTTCCGCAATCCAATTTCTTGGGTGCGTTCAGTAACGGAAACCAGCATAATATTCATGATGCCAATACCGCCTACAAATAATGATATGCCAGCGATGGCAGCTAGCATGATAGTTAATGCACCTGTGATTTGACCGACGATTTGCAAAGCATCCTTTTGAGTATTGATTGTGAAATCATCTTCTCCAATAATTTTGTGCCGCAAACGAAGTAAATTAGTAATTTGAAACCTTGCTGCATCTACGCTTTCGGCATTTTTAGCTGAGACGGCAATATAAGTTAACTCTAATCCGTAGGGAGAAGTGCGCCCGACAATTCTGTTAGCCATTGTCACTAGAGGTATCAAAGCTGCTTCATCATAATTCACACCCAAATTTGAGCCCTTGCTTGTTAATACCCCAATGATTTGAAAACTGGCATTTTTAATCCGCAACTGCTCACCGATAGGGTTACTATCACCAAAAAATCTTTCTGCCAAATCTGCGCCCAAGACTACCACTTGGTTATTTCGTTTCATGTCTATGTCAGTGAAAAATCGCCCTGTGGCAATTTCAAAGTCACGAACCTTTAGGAAAGAGGGAGTTGTGCCAATGATATTAACATTGGTGTTTTGGTTACGGTAGATAACTACCTGCCTACTATTCAACTCTGGTGTAACTCCCGCTACCGTCGGTACTTGATTAGAGATGGCCTTGGCATCTTCAAATACTAAAGTTTTCGGTATATCTCTTGAGATACGCTGAGTGGCGCGATTACCTGGAATCACAAACAACATATTTGTGCCTAAAGATTGTAGTTGTTTGTCAACAAACCTTTGTCCACCTTCACCAATCCCAATCATGGCAATTACCGAAGCGTTACCGATAACAATCCCCAACATTGTCAGGGCGCTACGCAACTTATTGGACAGCAGGGTTTTTCCTGCCATTTGCATACTTTCTAGGAAGTTCATGATAATTCGTAATTAACACAAAAATAGGCTGAAAATTTTATTGCTTGTTCTGCTCTTTGGCTTTTTGGATGATGTAGTTTTTAGGTGGATTGACAAATACGCGATCACCTGGTTCTACTCCCTTTAATATTTGAGTTTGGTTTTCGATTTGCGCCCCAATAGTCACTTCACGAAACTGGGGTTTATTTTTTTCATCTGCTACCAGTACACCAGTTCTACCTTCTTCAGTGACAATTGCTACTGTAGGTAATACCACAGCATCACTGAGGCGATCGCCCAGAAAAGTCAGATTTACATTTAAGCCAGAACGGAGTTTATTTATACCTGTATCGAGAGCTACCCGCACTTGAAAGGATGTAACGCCTTGTTCTACTACCGCTTCAGGTGCAATCAAGCGCACATTTCCCTTAAATACTTGGTCAGGATAAGCATCAGCCACAATTTCTACTTGCTGTCCTGGTTCGATTCTGCCAATATCCACTTCTGGAACTTGAGCGAGTACTTCCAAACCTCGTGCAACTGCGACAATAGAACTAGAAGTTGCTGATGCACTGGTGGAAGCGGAAGTTGTGGGAGTCACAAAAGCACCGACATTAGCATATTTCTGGGTGACAATTCCCGATAAGGGCGCACGAATCACAGTATCTTGCAACCTGACTTCAGCCGCTTGCAATTGACCTTCAGCAGCTTTTACTACTGCTTCAAGTCGAGCAATTTCTTCTGGGCGACTACCACTTTGTAACAGTAGTAATGCAGCTCGCGCTTCAGTAACAGCAGCTTCTCTGACAGCAATTTCTTCACTGCGGCTACCACTTTCCAATAGTGACAATCGTTTTTGTGCTTCTACTAAACTCGCTTTTGCCCTTTGGTTTTCACTAATATACTGTTCTAATTGCTGTTGAGAAGTTACCCCTTGCTCTGTTAATTTTCCATAGCGGTTTACCTGGGATTCGGTGAAATTTACCTGTGCTTGGGCTGCATCTACTTGTGCTTTACCTTGAGCAATTTCTTGAGTACGATTCCCCCCGCGAGCTTGATTTAACTGTGCCTGGGCTTGGGCTAAATTGGCGCGGTTCTGCTGGATTTGGGCGGGGATCTCCCCCACATCCATCCGTGCGAGAACTTTTCCTTGGTCCACCCTATCACCTTGTTCTACATATAACTTTGCCAGCACACCTGGGGTTTTCGGACTAATATTCACACTCTGAACTGGAACAACTTTACCACTAGCAGTAATCCGTAAAGTTACATTTTGTGCTTCTACAGGAACAGTTAATTCGGTAGTATTTTGTTCATCAGTTCCCTGATTGACTAGGTTATGGGTAATAGTTGTACCCACACCTAAAACACCTACTGCTATTAAGCCCATTGCCCAGCGTAGCGGATATTTTACTTTGCCAATGAAGGGAAATTCTATTTGCGGAACCATAAACAGTAGCCTATGAATATCACTTGTGGTCAAGCAAGTGCAGAAATTTAAAAGATGTCTGGACTCAATGCTAAATACTAAATACTCATAGCCGTGACTGATAACCCGTTTTGGGCTACAGTACCTTGCTATGCCCATCAACTAAACACTTAATAGTTGCTTAATCTTTCTTTATATTAGCTTTTAGTCTTTGTTTACGTCTTCACCTGTTAAATTAATTTTGCCAGGGTATAGGTAATTGCCCTTGAGGGTCAACTTTGCCTTTCTTCTCCATCAGAGATCGTTTAAGCTAGCTGGAAGATTCCTTGATTTGTGGCTAAGAGGCGGTAGTGTGCCTAAACATGTTAGTTTGATTTCTTTTTTGGTTGTCTGTGGTTTGTGGATGATGCCAAAGCCAGCTCACCCACAGGCGCTGATACCACCTACACTGCAACTAGATGCAGAAACCTTAGAAAAACAAGGGTTGAGCTTAGCACAAGAAGCAGCTCAACTTGGACAGTTTCAGCAGTTTGATTTGGCTCTACCACGAGCTAGATTGGCTAGTCAACTCGCTCCTAATAATGATAGGGTCTGGTTTTTGTTGGGTGGTTTACATTTGCAAACCAAAGATTTTGATTCAGCGGTGGCGGCGTTAAAAAAAGCCCAATCCCTCAATCCCCAAAATGCTGACGTTGTGTTTGCTTTGGGTTCGGCTAATTTTCATCAGCAAAATTACCAAGCAGCTGTGACCCATTACCAAGAGGGTTTGAAGTTAAAAGCTGATAAACCAGAAGGATGGTTTGATTTGGGTAATGCTTACTATATGTTAGGTCGATTACCAGAAGCCATCGCTCAATACAATAAATCTATTTCTTTAGATAAAACATTCTGGCCAGCGATTAATAACATTGGTTTAATCAAATACGAACAAGGTGACGTTCAAAGTGCAATTAGACAGTGGCGAACTTCTGTTAACATCGACAAACAAGCGGCAGAACCTTTATTAGCATTAGCAATAGCATTGTATAATCAAGGCGAGCGCCAAAAAGCACTGTCCATAGGAGAAACTGCGATCCGCATCGATCAACGCTATGCCAGTTTAGATTTTCTCAAGGAAAACCTCTGGGGTGAACGATTACTTTCGGATGCGAAAAAATTCTTAGGATTGCCACGCATTCAAGCAGCTCTAGAGCAAGACGAAAACTAATCACCTTTGGTGCTAATTCCTAACGCCTATTTACAAATGCTGTTTCCAGAGGCAAAAATTAACAAGTCTTTGCCTTTTGCATTTGATTGTGCCAATTTTAGATTTTTTTGGTTAATCCCTTACACCTCCTGGATGCAACCAATCCCAAATCCTCAAGCCTCCTATCCTAGAGGTCTGGGTAAATGCAAAATCTAAAATCCCAAATCCATTGAGCAGTTATCCAACAAACCATCTTATAGTACATATATACTATTTAAGCCAGGAACTATTCGCCCAAAGTATAACTGGGCGAGTATTCCTGACGGTAGTAGTCGCTTTTTAGTGGATATCTTTGGGAAGAAGTGCAATGATTTGCTCAAGAAACTGTTGATGATCAACAACGGGCTTAGAGATGTAGCCATCAGCGCCGCTTTCCTTGAGAAAGTTCTCACGATCGCCTTGCATTGCATGTGCTGTTACCAAAATAACAGGTAAGTTTGCCGTTTTTGGATTTGATTTCAACATTTGTGTAATTTTGATACCATCAACAGACCGACCTTGATAAACACTTCTTGACAGAGAAACATCCATCAAAATCAGATCAGCTTCTCCTGAGTGAGCAATTTTTATGACTTCTTCCACATTTTCTGTATGTTTGACATGTAAGCTACCCCGTTTGGTCAAAATTTTAGAAAAAACACGAGCATTAATTAAATCGTCTTCAACAATTAAAACAGTTTTCATGAGAATTTAATTTATAAAGGAGAGGAAGATGATATCTGAGAAAAACAGTTGTCTAGCTTTTTTTAATTATCAAATTGCAGCGCCGTCATCAAGGATAATACTACTGCTGTTGATCCTTTGACCATCAAGATTGTGTGAGAAATCCTATTTCATCCGTTATGCTGTGTTTGCTGCAGTGTTCAATTCAAGCGACGTTTGTGTAATTCAATTTCAGGGAAAAAACTCATGGCAAAACAGTTAAACCTTCTCTCCACTGGACAGGTAATCACAACAGCCCTGCACACGGAGATGCAGCAGTCTTACCTAGAATATGCCATGAGTGTGATTGTCGGGCGGGCATTACCAGATGTGCGTGATGGCTTAAAGCCAGTGCATCGCCGGATTTTATATGCCATGCATGAACTAGGTCTAACCCCAGATAGACCCTATCGTAAGTGCGCCCGTGTAGTGGGAGATGTGCTCGGTAAATACCATCCCCACGGTGACCAAGCAGTTTATGATGCCTTAGTGAGGTTAGTGCAGGAATTTTCCAGCCGCTATCCCCTATTGTCAGGACATGGTAACTTTGGTAGCGTTGATAATGACCCCCCAGCAGCGATGCGCTACACAGAAACACGTCTCGCCCCCATCAGCCATGAGGGTATGTTGGCAGAAATTGGTGATGAAACTGTGGAATTTGTTGGTAACTTTGACAATTCCCAACAAGAACCCACGGTACTTCCTGCTGAATTGCCTTTTCTATTGCTGAATGGCTGTTCTGGTATTGCTGTAGGTATGGCCACAAATATTCCTCCCCACAATTTGGGAGAATTAGTTGATGGGTTGATTGCCTTAATTGACCAACCTGATTTGTCAGATGAAAAGTTATGGGAGTTAATTCCCGGCCCCGACTTTCCCACGGGTGGAGAAATAGTTGGTAACTTTGGGATTCGGGAAGCATACACCAGTGGTAAGGGTGGAATTGTGCTGCGAGGAGTGGCCAAGTTGGAGGAAATTGTACCTAGCAAAGGTAGTAAGCGGCGCACAGCAATTATTATCACCGAACTACCTTATCAAGTGAATAAGTCTGGCTGGATTGAGAAAGTAGCAGATTTAGTCAATCAAGGCCGCCTACAAGGAATTTCCGATTTGCGGGACGAAAGTGATCGCGAAGGAATGCGGGTAGTAATTGAACTTAAACGTGATGCTAACCCCCAAGAAGTGCTACAGAACTTGTATCACCAAACCGCTTTGCAAACCAACTTTGGGGCCATCCTCTTAGCATTGGTAGATGGACAACCCCGTCAGTTGAGTTTGCGGCAGATGTTACAAGAGTTTTTGAGATTCCGCGAACAAACCCTGAACCGTCGCTACAGTTATGAGTTAGGTAAGGCACAAAGTCGGCTACACATAGTGTCGGGGTTGCTAAAAGCTCTATCTCAACTGGATCAAGTAATTGAAATTTTGCGCCAAGCTGCTGATGGTAGTAGGGCAAAAATAAGCCTTTGTACCCGTCTAGATTTGACGGAGGAACAAGCAGATGCTATCTTGTCGATGCCATTACGTCGCCTGACAAGTTTAGAACAGCGTAACTTGCAGCAAGAATTTGAGCAACTCAGCAGACAAATTAGTTTACTGCAAATACTACTCAGCGATCGCCGAGAACTACTGAAGACACTGAAAAAAGATTTGCGCTCACTCAAGCGCAAGTATAACGACCCCCGACGAACTCAGATATTATCTGTCAGTAATCAAGATTTAGCTAAAAATAAAGTAGCGGAAATAGCTCAACAAAATTTACCATCTGCTCTACCAGTAGAAGAAGTAGTTTTAGAGTTTAGCTACCGGGGATATGTGCGTCGTCTTCAGCCATCAGCAAAAAAATCGAAATCTGAAAACCCTCTGTATGATCATGACTTCATGATCCGAACACATTTGACTACAACAGATCAAGAGTTGCTGGTAATTACCAGTGGGGGCAAAGTTTATCCTGTGACTGTGGGAGATATTCCCCCTACTACTGGACGTTCTCCACGGGGAACACCACTGATTACTATGCTCAGTAGTACGGCTCAAGGGGTTCAAGAATCCTTAGTTAGTCGCTTGATCCTATCGGAAAATTTGGAAGCCAAGCAAATGGTACTGCTCACAAAAGCAGGACGAATTAAGCGCCTGTCTTTAGCAGAATTTACGAATTTGACTCGTAGGGGAATTACGATTTTGAAGCTTAAAGAAGATGATGAATTGTTATTTACCCAATTAACTACTGACAAAGATAATCTAATTTTAGCCAGTTCGGGTGGGCGCTTGTTAAAGTTCGCCGCCGACGATCAACAACTTCCTGTTATGGGTCGCACAGCCCTAGGTTTACAAGCATTCCGCCTACTCAAACATCAACAAATGGTTGGCTGTGTAACTGAGGCTGGGAACGATAACTTATTGCTGGTTACTGAAGAAGGATATGCTAAACGCCTACCTGTGAGTCATTTAAAACCGGCTGAACGAGGTAATTTGGGCACACAAGCGCTGAAATTTGCCAGCAAAACGGATAATTTAGCTGGTATGGTTCAGTCCATCACCTCTGGTGAGGTAGCACTGGTGACCAATAAAGAGCGTGTTATGCGGATACCTGTGGAGACAGTGCCAATCTTGGGTAGAGATAGTCAAGGTCAAAGTATTCTTGACCTTAACCGCGATGAAAGAATTGTCTCAGTGATGGAAGTGGAAATGTAATCCCCAGAAACAAACAAAATTAGAAATTATCAAACCTCCCACGTAGAATCTGTACGAGGTTTTGAGTTGGATAACTGCTAAACTTTTCTATAAGTTAAAACTACTGCTAAATTTTGATTATCTATAAAAAACAGGGAAAATCTCAACTTTTAAAGCAAAAGTATCCGAGTAAATGTCAAAATAATTGCTAAAATTTAGCAATAGACATATTCGTCTGGGCCAATTTATTCCACTGAAAATAGATACTTTTTCCTACCAATAAGAATTAATTCAGTCAACACATAGCAACAAAACTATAAATAAACATTGCGTTTCCGAAAATATTTGTTATATTAGTTTACATAAAGCAATGATACTTCGTAAATATAGTTTGGAGTGCCAACCATGACAAACGCAACTAACGTTAATGCTCCTGTAACTGAAGATCGCAACGCTTGGCGCTGGGGCTTTACACCCCAAGCCGAAATCTGGAACGGTCGCTTGGCAATGATTGGCTTTTTAGCAGCTGCGCTAATCGAGTTGTTTTCTGGTCAAGGCTTCTTGCATTTCTGGGGCGTTCTGTAACTTTGATTACACAGAATTAGCTAAATAAAAAAATAAAGAAAGACCTGGTGATGACAATTCACTACCAGGTTTTTTACTTGTTTGTTATTTCTCCTGAGTCATTTGTTTAGAGCGAATGACCCATGACTAGTGACTAGCGAATATATTCCTTGAGCACACTGTTGCGATTGGGGTGGCGTAACTTACGGAGTGCTTTCGCTTCAATTTGACGAATCCGTTCACGGGTGACATTGAAAATCTGTCCAATTTCCTCCAGGGTCTTCATGCGACCATCATCCAAACCATAGCGGAGTCTGAGGACATCACGTTCCCGAGGACTGAGGCTATCGAGGACTTTTTCTAGGTCTTCACGCAGCAGATTTTTGGAAACCTGATCTTCTGGAGTTTCACCATCGGATTCAATAAAATCTCCTAATCGAGAATCTTCTTCTTTACCGATAGGTGTTTCTAATGAAATAGGCAATTGGGCAGATTTAGCAATAAACCGCAACTTCTCAATGGTCATTTCCATGCGAGTGGCGATTTCCTCTTCAGTGGGTTTGCGACCCATTTCTTGGGATAGCAACTTGGTAGTTTTTTTGATCCGCGAAATAGTTTCGTAGAGGTGAACAGGGAGGCGGATAGTACGAGATTGGTCAGCGATCGCACGAGTGATTGCTTGACGAATCCACCATGTAGCGTATGTAGAAAACTTATAACCTTTTTCATGGTCAAACTTTTCCGCAGCGCGGATCAAACCGAGACTACCTTCCTGAATCAAGTCCTGGAAGGACAAACCACGATTCATATATTTCTTCGCAATTGACACCACAAGACGCAGGTTCGATTGCACCATTTTATCTTTTGCCCTGCGACCAATATGCAAGCGATAAAGAAATGTCCGCTCTGGTAATTGTACTTCTTGAGCCCATTCCTTATATTCAGGTTCCCTTTCTAAGCGTTCTTGCAGCCTATCCCGCACCCTCTCTAATTCCAGCAAATCAGCGATTTTCCGAGCCAATTCGATTTCTTCATCTGCCCGCAATAGGCGAATACGACCAATTTCTTGTAAATAAAGGCGAATCGAGTCTTCAGTGTAGTGCTTTTTCTTGCTTTGTGCCCGACGACGTGATTTAGCGGCTTTTCCAGACTTTATGTCGTCCTCATCAGACTGAGGCTCTAAAAACTCATCTTCGCCATCATCGTTAATCAGCAAGTCCTCTTCTTCTTCTTCTTCTTCGACTAAGAGTTCTAACTCGATATCAGGCTGATTTATTATTTCTAGGTCAGGCTGATAAATGCTTTCGAGTACGTTGTTAGCCTGGTTCATGCCGCGTTCCTCATGCTCCTTGCAGAATCAATTACTCAAGATGTGTTTACTGCTCTTTTAATTGAGCTAGTTAACTACCGAAAATAGGGTTTTAGGCTGATTTCCCGGAAATCTTTTCGGAAGTTTTGTTCCTCTATTAGAGGATATCTGACTGTGTGTGAAAAGTCGCAGTAACTGCTGACTTGACCATTTTAGTTAGAAATCATATGTGTTGCTATGACATACAACTTTTAACTCATTCGTCTCAATAAATAGTTATCTTGACACCAAAAATCTACCATTCCATATAAGCAAAATATCACTGTGATATGGATGCTGGCATATTTTCTGATAAAGACTTTTCCGATTGTAGCCTGTTTCACAAAAATTGCACTCTTTTTGTGTATTAATCATGATGCCATTTAGTAAGGTAAAGCCCCAATAACAAAAAAATATTGGAAATGGTAGTCATACCCTTAAATTTTTTCTCAAACCTTTTGGCATTCTAGTGGCCTTATCTTTCCATTGTCAGGAAAGTAACCGGCTTTTACATAGCTTTAGGTGTGATTTGCAACATTAATTACTTAGAAGCAGTTTTGTTAATGTTAACTTCAGCGAGAAATATTAGTGCACTCATTTTTACATTTCCTTTATTCATGGTTCAATCTTAAGAACTACATGAGCTTCTTACAGGGTAAATACAGCAAGAATCATCATGCTTGTCTCAAGACACTTAACCTTACCTATGCCCCATGCCTGAACTAAGGAGTTGAGGCTCTGGCGGAATCAGCCCAATGGCAAACAATTCAGATTTGGCTGATTGGTCTTACTCAAACATTAGCGCACTGCGGAGATTTCAACCCTATGAAACTTGACAAACCGTTCTTATTGTATACATCGATATTTTAATCAATTCAGCAGAAATTTGACAGTGAAAATTAGAGATGTTAGCCTACTTAAGGCCAAAATTTAGATGATACAGGCCAAATAATAGCCATCATCCCGGCAATATTGGCAGGTATCAGCAGTGAGAACTTGGAACATAGAGCAGTCAGATTATCGGTTTAGGACTACTTCCAGAGTGGCTTTGAGTAAAAATCTTGTTAAGTATAACAGTTGCCACTTAAAGACAATATTGTTATTCTTTAATATTGATTCCCCAAGATGTTTAACCAATTCTGTTGGTAGACAAGATTTCGTTTTGCTATTCAAGCATAACAAATGCTTTTCTAACTTGTGGGAGAAATTCACCCATGAGTTATGGAGTGATGCTTTTAAAGCTTAATTAAGTGTTGATGCACTTGCTATCTGTGAGTAATACTCAATTTATGTTGAAAATACTATTGACAATAATGTATCTATATGTTTTCCATCATCCGAAGAATTAATAGCTATGTTAATTTGATTCTCAAGTACTTTACCAAACAATTTCCCCTGACTAAAAAGCACAAAAAAAATTCCTCCGGTTTTCGTTGTTGCTGACCAAGCAATCAAACCAGAGACGCATGGTTTTTGATTAAATTATATGGGCTTAAGCTTGTTTTCTGGGTAATGGGAAAATATGGTGGCAAAATTACCCCATCAATCTGGAAGAAAGATATTCTCTCACTGACCAAATACGTGGTTCTTCTCCTTTATTGTATGGGAATTTTGCATAAGCTTGGAAAAAAAGAAGATATAAAGTCTCAGAAGTGTTGAACGTTAAAAAATAGGTTACAAAAGTTCCCCAAAATATATTAAAGTTTGGCCTAGCTATCTAAAAGGTATTGTTTAATGACGATTGTAAATTCATTTCCGAAGATTGTCAAAGACATCCTCAGTGCATTACAAAAAAACGATTATCCGGTACTAAATAGCCGTCTGTTTGTGGAGTATTGGCTAGCTTATGCACTGGACAATAGCTTATGCGGGATTTATTTAAAAGATTAAATTATACAGGGTAAAGCCTGAACATTGGCACATTCTCCAAAGCCAACACACATCGAAGCCAAGAACCATTCCAAAAAATATATCAGCAATTAAATCAATTAATTCAGAAAAAAGCCCAGAATAAGTTACATAACAAATACGCAATATTTTCAATTGATTAAACAGTCATCACATTGACAAGTAAATTACTATGGCTGTTAGGTAATCACCAAGTAAAACTTTTAGTTCCCTCAACCTGACCACAGGAATACCAGAGGATAATTTCATCAATTAGAAAATATTATGCTTTGTTGACATTTTCACCCTTTATAAAACTACTATACAGAAATATGAAAACTTTTCTAAAGATATTCAACATTTCTAATAAAGCCAGAAATGTTGAATGTCGTTACAAAACTTTACATAGTTAGATATAGTAGTCCTATCAAAGGTGAAAATGTCAACATCTCATAATATCTTCCATCCAATGAACATAACTGATTTGTTGACACATACAAGCTTGAAGGT